>DASUEW010000610.1:0-2716 GCA_036274875.1 Ilumatobacteraceae bacterium | reverse complement strand
GCATCAGATCGTGCGAGGCCAGTACGTCGGATACCGTGACGAACCCGGTGTCGCGCCGGACTCGACCGTCGAGACGTACATCGCTGCTCGGCTCGAGAACGACTCGTGGCGGTGGGCAGGCGTGCCGTGGTTCGTCCGCGTCGGCAAGGCGCTCGCGCAGTCGGCCACCGAGGCCGTCGTCGAGTTCCAGTCGCCGCCGCGCTTGTTGTTCGACGAGGCCGGGGGACCCGCACCGGGCCGCAACCTCGTGCGTCTCCGGCTCGGCAAGCGCGACGGCGTGACGTTCACGCTGCAGGCCAAGACGCCGGGGCCACACCTCGACAGCCAGCCGGTCGACATCTCCGTCGACTTCGCGGCCGCGCTCGGCGAACGTCGCGAGGCCTACGAGCGCCTGCTCGGCGACGCGATCGCCGGATCACAGCGCCGCTTCGCCCGTCAGGACGTGGTCGAGCAGACGTGGCGGATCGTGCAGCCGATCCTCGACTTCGACTGCCCCGTGCACCCGTACTTCCGCGGTTCGTGGGGGCCGTCGGAGGCCGACCGCCTGCTCGGTTCGGGCGACCACTGGTTCCCACCGTCGGCCTGATTGGATGGCCCGTTCTGTCTGCGCCAGGCGAAGCGACGGGCCCGATGAAGCAGACAGTTGCGGGGTTTCGGTGGGCCGTCACGTGATCGCACCCTCACGCCGGGGGACGACGATCACCGTGCCGTCCGGCTCGTGGTGCACCGAGACCCGCACGCCGTAGAACTCGGCCAACGTGTCGGCCCGCAGCACTTCGGCCGCCGGACCGCTGGCCACGACGGTGCCCTCGTGCAGCAGCGCCAGCCGGTCGCTGTACATGCCGGCGAGCGTGAGGTCGTGCATCGCCGAGATCACCGTCAGCCCGTGGTCGTTCTGCAGGCGCGACACCAGCTCGAGCGCCTGCTGCTGGTGGCCGATGTCGAGGGCGCTGGTGGGCTCGTCGAGCAGCAAGACCGGGGCTTCGGTCGCCAGGGCTCGAGCGATCACGAACCGTTGGCGCTCGCCGCCGCTGAGCGTGGACAGACGGCGATCGGCGAACGCCTCGAGGTCGAGACGATCGAGCACCGCGGCGGCCATCGCACGGTCGTGCTTGGTCTCCGAGCCGAAGTAGCCGACGTACGGCGCCCGGCCCAACAAGACGTACTCGAACCCGGTCATGTCGTCGGGCATCAGCGGTTCCTGGGGCACGTAGGCCACGAGCGCGGCGCGACGCGACCGCGACCGCAACGCGAGCGACGTGCCGTCGACCGCGATCTCGCCGCCGAACCCCACGATGCCCACGATCGCCCGCAACAGCGACGACTTGCCGGCTCCGTTCGGACCGATCAACCCGAGCCACTCTCCCGAGCGCACCGACTCCGTGAAGCCGTGCACGACTTCGCGCCGCCCGTAGCGCACACTCACATCTCGCAGCTCGATGGAACTCATCTCGCGATCTGCCTGGTGCGGAGCAGGAGGATGAAGAACGGCGCGCCCAGGAACGCGGTGACGACGCCGATCGGGGTCTCCGCCGGGTCGGTCAGCACCCGGCCCGGGATGTCGGCGAGGATCAAGAAGGCGGCCCCGAAGGCGATCGTCAACGGCAGCAACGTCCGGTAGCTGGAACCGGCGATCAGCCGCACCATGTGCGGCACGACGATGCCGACGAAGCCGATCAACCCGCTCACGGCCACGACCGCGGCGGTGCCGAGTGTCGCCGCGATCACGACGACGAGCCGCACGCGGGCGACGGGCGCCCCGAGCGTCGCCGCCTCGTCGTCGCCGATGCGCAGCAGGTCGAGGTGCCGACGGTGAAGCAGCAGCACGATCGAGCTACCGATGACGTAGGGCGACACGAGCCGCACGTCGGCCCATGACGCCGACGAGAGGCGGCCGAGGATCCAGCTGTACACCTCGCGCACGACCTCGGAGTGACGCTGCAGGATGAACGTCTGGATGGCGGTCGTGAGCGACACCATCGCCACGCCCGCGAGCACCAGCGTCACGCTCGACTTGGTGCCGCCGAACGCCGCTCCCACGACGTAGGTCATCGACACCGTCGCCAGCGCGAAGACGAACGCCATCGCCGGCGCCGGATCGACCGGCCAGTCGGCCGTCGACGAGCGGGCGACGGTGAACACGATCGTCGCCCCCAGCCCGGCGCCGGCGGCGGCGCCGAGCAGGTACGGATCGACGAGCGGATTGCGGAACACACCCTGGTAACTGGCGCCGGCGAGCGACAGCATCGATCCGACGATCCCGGCGAGCACGACGCGTGGCATCCGGACCTGCCAGATGATGTTCCACTCCGGCACGGTGACGCCACTGTCGATCGAGATGAGCGGAAGGTGGTCGAGCATCGCGAGCGGCACGCGCCACCACACGGGTCCGGCCGGGCCGATCATCACACCGAGCAGCACGGCCAGGATGACGACCGCCCCGGCCGCGGGATACCAGCCGATGCGCCGGATGCGGGACGAAGCAGCCCCGCCGACGGTCAGCGCGGCGGCCGAGTGGTCCACGGTCAGCCAGCCGGCTGACCGGCGACGACCAGCTCCACGGCTTCGGCCGCCTGGCGCAGGTAGTCAACCACGCGGGGACCCCAGCGCGAGGCGATGTCGTCGTCCATCTCCACGACGCCCCCTGTCGTCACGGCTTTGATCGCACCCCATCCATCGCGGGCCGCCACGGTCTCGGCCGTCTCACCGCAGTACT
>DASUEW010000609.1:0-2183 GCA_036274875.1 Ilumatobacteraceae bacterium | reverse complement strand
TCGTGCGCTGGTGCGCTGCCGTGGGGCCAGCCGCTCGACCAGCGCTTCGACGACACCCAGTCGCTGACTTACGACTGGCCGATTGCCGAGCGGGCTGAGGTGCTCGGCAATCCATCCGTGTCGCTGCGCGTCCGGTCGTCGGCCGCGGTCGCCCACCTCGCGGTGCGATTGTGCGACGTGTTCCCGGACGGCACCTCGGCCCTGATCACACGCGGGATCCTGAACCTGAGCCACCTCGGCTGCTGGCCGGTCGACCCGGACGGCGACGTCGGCCGCGCCCCGTCCGCCCTGACACCCGGCGAATGGGTCGATGCCACTCTCGAGCTCGAGGCGACGACGTGGACGTTGACGCCCGGCCACACGTTGCGTCTCGCGATCGCCGGGAGCGATTGGCCCAACTGCTGGCCGCCGCCGGGACCTCTCACGCTCAGCGTCGACCGCGCTTCGATCGTGCTCCGCATCCCGGTGGTCGACGGGCTCGCCGAATCGACGCATGTGTTCGCGCCCGGCGACGGTCCCCCGAGTGACGACGCCGACGGCGTGGTGTGGCACGTCTCGCACGACGTGCTCGGTCGCGAGACGCTCGTCCGCACGCGGTACGGGGGTCACTACGAGGGTCTGCACGGCGCGGCGATCGACGACGTGTACGAGGGCGAGCTCGGGGTGTCGACCGTCGATCCGGGCCGAGCCTGGGCCAAGGGCCGCACCGCCTTCACGATCCGCTGGCCGGAGGCGACCTGCGCGACCGTCGGCACCCTCGACGTGCGCTCCGACGCCGACACGATCCACGTCGCCGTTGAGCTCGTCGCCACCCGCGACGGCGAACCGTTCGCCACCCGGTCGTGGCGCGAGTCGTTCCCCCGCACGTTCTGATCCCCCTCACCTCGAACTGTCTGCTTCAGACGTCGCGAACCCGCCGAATGAAGCAGACAGAACCGTTGACAGAACCGTTCAGGTGCGGGCGTGGCATGCCACGAAATGACCGGGGTCGAGCTCGGCGAGGTCGACGTCGACGCCACGGCACGCCTGCTCGATCCCGAGGCGGGCCGCCTCGCCGCTGGCGACCAGCGGGCAGCGCGGGTGGAAGCGGCATCCCGACGGGATCCGGCTCGGATCGGGTGTCTCGCCCGTGAGGATCTGCTGCTCCATCCGCTCCTTCTCGGGCACGACGGACAGCAGCGCTCGCGTGTACGGGTGCTGCGGATCAGACAGCACCTGCTCGGTCTCACCGATCTCGACGATCCGTCCGAGGTACATGACCGCGACGCGATCGGCGATGTTCCACGCCAGGCCGAGGTCGTGGGTGACGGCGACGATCGAGATGCCGTTCTCGTCGACCAGCGAGCGCATCAACGCCAGGATCTCGCCGCGAATTGAAGCATCGAGCGACGCGACCGGTTCGTCGGCGAGCAGTAGCTGCGGGCCCAGCGCCATCGCCCCAGCGATGAGCACCCGCTGGCGTTGCCCGCCCGACACCTCGTGCGGGTACCGCCGCAGGTACCGCGCCGGTGGCCGCAGACCGGCCCGCGCCAGCGCCTCGGCCACGAGCGTCGGCTCGTCACCGGCGACCTTGTGGATGCGGATCCCCTCGGCGACCGCTTCGTAGATCGTGTGACGCGGGTTCAACGCGCCCGACGGATCCTGGAAGATCATCTGCACCCGCCGCCGGAGCGTCCGCAACGACGACGCACGCGGTGAGACGGGTGACCCGTCGAAGGCGACCGTGCCGGCCGACATCCGCTCGAGGCCGAGGATCGACCGGATCAGCGTCGTCTTGCCGCACCCCGACTCGCCGACGAGCGCCAGCACCTCGCCGTGACGGACGTCGAGCTCGACGCCATCGACGGCGTGCACGAGGCCGCGGCGGGAGGCGAATGTGACCTCGAGGTTGCGGACCTCGAGGAGCGAGCCGGCCGCGGCGTCGGCCGACGACCAGACGGGCGCGGTCTCAGCCATGGACGGCCCTCACGTGCACGCAGGCGGCACGCCGTCCCGCGCCGGCGGGCATCAACTGCACGTCGTCGGTCGAGCAGATCTCGATCGCGCGATCGCAGCGCGGATGGAACGGGCAACCGGACGGTAGGTCGGTCGGATCAGGCGGGTCGCCCGCGAGCCCGCTCGGGTTCATGCGCGACGACTCGTCGCCGATCGTCGGGAACGCCTCGGCGAGCGCCCGGCTATAT
>DASUEW010000608.1:0-3832 GCA_036274875.1 Ilumatobacteraceae bacterium | reverse complement strand
CGATGCGCCGGCTGTCGGCTTCCGGGACGAGGTTGCCGCTCGCTACCGCGGTGTGGGTGGCCCGCGTTGCGAGACCGTGCGCGGCTATGAAGTCTGGTGGTGTGTTGCTGATCGAGGCCTTTGCGAGCGCCAGATCTGCCTCTACCATCAGGCGGGGTGCCCGGATCCGCTGGGCGATCTCGACGAGTCGGGCCAGCAGTCGCGGGCCGGATGCCGGATCGAGGCGGCTTCCGTGGTCGACCAGCTGGAGGAGCAGCCACCAGTCCCGATCAAGGTCGAGCGTCCGCTCGAGCTTGTCGAGAGCCTTGATCGGGTCGCTGTACAGGGGGTGGTGGGGATCAGGCATGGGGAACTGGAAACAGACGCACAGGAGGGCTCGGGCGTCGTCAGGATCGGGAACCTGTTCGAGTCCGCGTCGGATGAGCTCCTGGGCACGCGCGTCTTCCTCGCGCATGTCGGCCCACCATCCCGCTCGGGCGAAGGTGTCCGGGCTGGGCTGCCGGTTTGCCGGCGCGAACTCGATCGTCCGGTCGGCCCATTCACCATGCTCGAGCCGGTTCTGGCTTTCGGCGTAGAGCCAGGTGGCGGCGATCAACCGTTCGGCCATCTCGAGATCGCCGTCGAGGATCGCTGTGTCGTGGGCGGTGCGCAGGTTGTCCCAGTCCTGTTCGAGAACCGATGCGCCGATGAGCTCGTCGGCAGTACGGAACTGGCTATCGGCCCGTTCGGCCACATCGGCATAGTGGTGGAGGTGCCGCCGTCGGACCGTTTCAGCCTCGCCGCGAGCCTCGAGTTGTGCGACCGCGAAGTGGCGCAGGGTTTCGAGTAGGTGATATCGAATGCCATCCGGGCGGTGTTCGGCAACGACCATCGAATGGTCGACGAGACGCCCGAGCGCGTCGACGACGCCCATCTCATCGATCACATCGTCGCCGCACACCGCTGCCGCGGCCACCAGATCGAACCCCCCGGCGAAGGCGGCGAGGCAGTCGAAGACGGTGCGCTCACGGTCGCCCAGGAGCCGGTACGACCACTCCACCGTGGCGAGCAGGGTCTCGTGGTGGCCGCCACCGCCGCGGCCGACTCGCAGCAGCTCGAATCGGTCGTCGAGCAGGGCCAGGAGACGCCGATGGTCGATCGAGCGGATCCGCGCTGCGGCGAGCTCGATCGCCAATGGGAGCCCGTCCAGCCGCCGGCAGATCCCGGTCACGACATCGCGATCGAGCTCGTTCGTCACCAGCGAGCTGTCGGCGGCGGCCGCACGTTCGAGGAACAACGTCACGCCGTCGACCGCGGGGTCCAGTGGTCGCACCTGGTGGACACGCTCACCCGGAACCTCGAGTGGTGCGCGACTGGTGGCGAGGATCTTGACCGTCGGGCACCGGGCCAGCACATCCGCCACCAGCTCCGCCACCTGGCCGAGCAGGTGCTCGCAGTTGTCGAGGATCATCAGCAGCTGGCGGCCGGTGAGCCAGTCGATGATCGCGTCGAGGAGGGTCACCCCCGGCTGGAGCCGGATCGCCAGCGCGGCGGCCGTTGCGCTCACGACGGCGTCCGGTCCGTCGGCCGAGGCCAACTCGATCAGCCACACGCCGCCGTCGAACCCCGGCCGGGACGCCCGGCCGACCTCGACCGCCAACCGGCTCTTGCCCACCCCTCCGGGGCCGGTGAGCGTGACGAGGCGATGATCGCGCAGCACCGTCCACGCCGCGCCCACCTGATCCTCGGTGTCGATGAGCGACGACGCCGGTTCGGGGAGATTGGCATGTGGACGTGTCGACGCCGCGGGCCGTTCCGCTGGTCCGAGGTCCACCGCGGGACGTGCCGTTCCGAGCAGCGACGGGTCGTGCCGGAGGATTCGGTGTTCCAGCTCTCGCAGCTCGCTCGACGGATCGAGCCCCAGTGACTCGGTGAACATCGCCCGCATCTGCTGGTAGCTGGCGAGCGCGTCGGCCTGCAGCCCGGCCCGGTACTGGGCCATGATCAGCATCGTCCACAGCGACTCGCGAAGCGGTTGGTCGCGGACGATGCGCACGAGATCTGCCACCACTTCCCGTCCCGCCCCACTGTCCAGCCGCGCCCGGAAATACTCCTCGGTGATCGCGAGACGCAGCTCGTCGAGCCGCGCCGCCTCATCGTCGAGGATCGAACACGCCGAGGCGTCGACGAACGGGGCGCCGCGCCATCGTGCCAGCATCTCGGCATACATGTCAGCGGCGCAGGCAGGATCCGCCTCGACACGTGCCGCCTGAGCTGCCGCCGCCACAGCCAGCGCATCGACGTCCTCCGCTGACACCACGAGCCGATAGCCGCCCGGTCGCGTCTCGATGAGGCCATCCGCGCCCAGTTCGCGACGCAGCCGCGAGACATGGAACCGGAGCGCTCCCAAGCCGGACTCCGGGGGCTCACCGGCCCACGCGTGCTCCAACAACCAATCCGTCGAAAGCACCTCACCGGCTCGCAACGCGAGGAGCGCAAGCAGCGTGCGGCGGAGCGCCGAATCGGGGCGTCGCACGGCGCAGCGGCTGTCAACCATCTCCACCGGGCCGAGCAGCCGAACCAACACCATCGCCCACCTCCAGCTGGTCAGCGACCTTAGCTGGACGTGAGCGGGCCGCTCATGCGGCGTGCGGTCTGGCGCTCATGCGCCTTCTCGACGATCGCCGCATGACCCTCATCATCCGATTGATCGCCGCCACCACAACCCTGCTCCCCGCCGGCGCAGCCACGGCGAACAACGCCGCCGTCACTGATCCCTCCCGTCCCCATGTACTCATCGACGAGGTCGCCGAGCTGATCGTGCGCATCCGCGGCGGCGATGTCTGTAGTGGCACACCGATCACCGCGACCCCATACGTGGTGACCGCCGCGCACTGCGTCCTCGATGCCGACGGGACGGTCGCCTCGTCCCGCACGGTGCTGCGTGACGGCGTCACCTACACGCCGCTGTCCGTGCTCGTCGCCCCCGGCTATCAGGAGGCGCCCGGTCCGAGCGTAGACGTCGCGGTGCTCGTCATGGACCGTGTCATCCCCGGACCCTCCGCCCTGCTCGGCGAGAGCGTCCCCGCCCACGGAACCCTGACCCTGGCCGGCTACCAACCGCTCGACACCGACGGATCGCTCCTGCGCGGCGCACGGTACGGCGACCGTCCGCTGCCCCAAGGCGCCGGCACCGGCGTCGTCACGATCGAGACCGCCCCAGCGGGCTGCGTCAACCTGGCCACCGCAGCCCGAACGCACGACACTTCGGTGAGCTTTCCGTGCGGGCTGATCCCGGGTGCCTCCGGCGGCGGTCTCTTCGCGAACCACGACGGTCACCTCGTCCTCGTGGGCATCACGTCGACCGTCAGCCTCGACCTCACGACGAACGGTCTGGCACCCATGGCCGCCGTACACGAACTGCTCGCCCATCCCGACTCCTACCGCCACGACATGACAGCAACCGCCAGTAGCTCGCCCACACAGATCGTCAGGTCATGACCGGTCCGGCACGCACCATGTATCCCCGAACGCCGACCGGAACCGAGGGCTGATTCCCCACCAGGCGCTGGACGAGGGAGAACAGGAAAGGCCGTATCCGGCCGAATCCCCTGATGCAGCCGGCGAAGCAAGTGTCGGCCGGCCCACTTGGACGCCTCCCTCGCTGACGCAGGCGGCGCGCACCGAACTACGGACACCCTCGACACCGCACATCGGATTCCTTTCGACGGATACGGCGATCGATACCAGAGTCACACGCCTAGATCGCGACGGATCGGTGTCGGACGAACCTGACTGCGCCGTCGCCTGCGTCCCTTGGCACGGTACCTCTCCGTTGCCGTCGCGGCGCGAG
>DASUEW010000607.1:0-2056 GCA_036274875.1 Ilumatobacteraceae bacterium | reverse complement strand
CTCGTGTTCGCGGTGCCGTTCTCGATCGGCAGCCGGTGGGCAGCCGACCGCGACGACTCCAACCTCGCCGTACTGCTCGCGATCGGCGCGGTGCTCGGGTTCGTGCTCGGTGCTGGTTGTGCGGCCTGGGTGCAACGGGTCGGGCTCCCGCTGAGCCACGGCATCGTCACGGCGGCCGGCACGTACCTCGCCGCTCAGGCGGTGTTCGTCGTGATCCGTCTGGTCCGCGGCAGCGAGGTCCGCTGGTTCGCGCTGTTGTTCAACCTGTCGGTCACCGTGGGTGCCGGACTGGTCGGTGGCGTGCTCGGAGAGCGTCTGCAGGCGAAGGGATTCCGCCCGAGCAGCATGGGGGACGCGCCGTGATCCTCGTGATCGACATCGGAACGACCGGGCTGCGCGCCGCGCTGGTCGACAGCAAGCCGACGATCCGGTCGCTGCACTACCGACCGTTCCCGCCGTCGACGCCGGCACCCGGTCTCGTCGAGTTCGACGCGTCGGAGATGGGGCGCGTCGTGCTCGACGCCGCCACCGCGGCGATCGCCGACGCAGGATCGGAACCCATCGACGCCGTCGGGATCACGAACCAGCGCGCCAGCACGATCGTGTGGGACCGCACAACGGGTGAGCCGATCGCGCCCGCGCTCGGGTGGCAAGACCTGCGCACCGTCGGTGAGTGCATCATGGCCAAGATCGAACACGGGTTGCCGCTGGCGCCGAACCAGTCGGCGACGAAGATCGCCTGGCTGCTCGCCAACACTCCGGGCGCCGCCGATCGCGACCTGTGCTTCGGCACCGTCGACTCGTGGGTGGCGTGGGTGCTCTCCAAGGGCGCGCTGCACGTCACCGACCACTCGAACGCGGCCGTCACCGGCCTGTTCGAGCACGACGGTTCCGGCTGGAACGGCCGCGTGTGCGAGCTCATGGGCGTGCCGGTGTCGATCCTGCCCGCGATCGTCGACTCGTCGGGCCTGATCGGCGTCGCATCGGCGCTGCCAGGCGCGCCGCCGATCGCGGCGATCGCCGGCGATCAGCAGGCATCTCTGGTCGGTCAGGGTTGCGTCCGCCCCGGCCTCGCCAAGATCACGTTCGGCACTGGAGGGATGCTCGACATGTGCACGGGCGGCGCCGCGCCCGACACGGCGAACCGCAGCGCCAACGGCACGTTCCCGATCGTCGCGTGGTCACGCGAGGGCGAGCTCACGTGGGGCGTCGAGGCCGTGATGCTGACGGCCGGCACGTGCATCGAGTGGCTTCGCGACGACCTCGGCCTGATCGCCACCAGCGCCGAGAGCCACGACGTCGCGTCGCGCTGCGCGACGTCGGACGGGGTGGTGTTCGTCCCCGCCCTGCTCGGCCTCGGCACACCACAGTGGGACTACGGCGCCCGCGGGACGTTGCTCGGCCTGACTCGCGGCTCCGAGCGGGCGCATGTCGTGCGCGCCGTGCTCGAGGGCGTTGCCCACCGCGGCGCCGACATGGTGATCGCCGCAGAGACGGACACCGGGTTGACCATCCCGCTCGTGCGCGTCGACGGCGGCATGAGCGCCAATCCGACGTTCGCGCAGGCGTTGGCCGACGCAACCGGCAAGCCGGTCGAGGTCTCGCCGGTCGCCGAGGCGACGACGATCGGCGCCGGCCTGCTCGCCGGTCTCGCCGTCGGCACATGGTCGGGCTTCGACGACATCGCAGCGTCGTGGAACCCTGCCCGAGTGGTGGAACCTGGCGAGCGTCTCGACCGCACGCGGTGGGCCATCGCGGTCGAGCGGGCGGCCGGATGGATCCCGGAGCTCTCGGCGCTCGACTTCTAGAATTGCCAGACCGACCCACCGCCGAGAATGCTGTGGCCGACACGATCCCGAAAGGACCCTCCCCAGTAACCCACACCGTAGAAGGGGACGCCGCCACGAGCGTGATCTCGACGCGTCGCGCGTTGCTCGGCGCGAGCCTCGCCGGCACCGCGCTGTCGCTGTTCGCGGTGCGTTCCACGAGTGCCTCCACTGGGGACCGCGTCAGCGCCTCCGACCTCGCAGTGCTGCTGTTCGCCCAGTCGCTCGAG
>DASUEW010000606.1:0-4953 GCA_036274875.1 Ilumatobacteraceae bacterium | reverse complement strand
GGGTGAGCACCCAGCGGTCGCCGACCCGGTCGACCAGGCCGTCGAGCTCGCACCCGTCGAGGGCATCGTGGGGCACGCCGTCGCGCATGCGGAGCGCAAGCTGGAGCCCTTCGATCCGTCTGGCGTCGCGGTCGAGCGTCTCGCCGGACGCCTCGGTCGGGGCGTGCTGTCCGACGAGCTCGATGTAGCGGTCGGGCGTGCGCACGTTCCACCACCGGCGCCCGGCCCGGTGCGAGTGGGCCGCGCATCCGAAGCCGATGTAGTCCTGCTGGCGCCAGTAGACCAGGTTGTGCCGGCACTCGTGCCCGCGCCGAGCCCAGTTCGAGACCTCGTAGTTCTCGAGGCCGGCGGCACTCAGCGCGGTGTCCACGAGCTCGTACTTGTCGGCCTGATCGTCGTCGTCGGGATGCCGGTCGGGCTGGTCGGCAAGCGGCGTGCCGGCCTCGACGGTCAGGGCGTACGCCGACACGTGCGGCGGGTCGAACGCGAGGATCGACTCGACCGTCGTTCGCCAGTCGGACAGCTGCTCCCCCGCCGCTCCGTAGATCACGTCGACGTTGAACGTCGGCAACCCCACTGCCCGGATCGCCGCCACGGCCGAGACCACGTTGCGCTGGTCGTGCGACCGCCCAAGCGATCCGAGGACGTGACCCACCATCGACTGCACCCCGATGCTCACCCGGTTGACACCCGCCGAGGCGTACTCGGTGAGCAGCTCGACGGTGACGTCGTCAGGATTGCACTCGACCGTGATCTCTGCCCCGCCCTCGATCGGGATCGCCCTCAGCACGTCGGCCAGACCAGCGGCCGGGACGAGCGAGGGCGTGCCGCCACCGACGAAAACACTCGTCGCCGGCGGCATGCCGTCGTCGATCGCCCGGGCGATGTCGGCGGTCAACGCTCCCAGGTATCTCTCGATCAGGTGATCGCGATCCGTCCACGTCGCGAACGCGCAGTAGTCACACTTCGCGGCGCAGAACGGGATGTGCAGATAGACCCCGAACGGCTCGCTCATCGCTCACCGCACGATATCGACCAGCGTGGTCAGACCAGTCGGAACACCAGATCGAGTGCTTCGAGTCGTGCCGTCACCTGGTCGACAGGGATGTCGAGCATCGCTGCAATCGCCCGTTTGTCGTCGCCCCGGATCGTCAGCACCCGGCCATTGAAGTCCTGGCGTTGCACCTGGATCATTCGCAGGAACCGGGTCAGCATCTCGAACGGCGACCCGGACAACTGCGTCAGCTTCTCGATGTCGATCGCCAGCTTCCACCGCACGGCGCCCGTCTCGTCGGCCGCCAGCGAGTCGTCGCCACGCGGCAGCAGCTGCTCGACCGGCACGCGGTAGAACTGCGCCAGGCGATCGAGCCGGGGCAGCGACAGCGCACGCTCACCGCGTTCGTACGCGCCGAGCACCGAGGCCTTGAACTCCTGGTCGGACTGCGATTCGACCTCGTGCAATGACAAACGCTTCTGCTTGCGGATCGTCCGCAAGCGTTCACCGACCAGCACGCTGTATGCCGATGCTCCCTCGTCGTCCTCGTTCTCGTTCATAGAACCCTCGCCCGCCATTTCTCACTGAGTGTGATCCCGCCTTTGAAGTGTTGAATGGTATCTGACCACGCAGCGTACACACTCTGGAGTTCGGCAAGGTTGGGTCAATCGTTGCGGCGGCGCATTTCGACACATGCGACCAGTGCGGCAGTCTCGACGCGCAACACGGCGTCGCCCAGCCCGACCCGGTCCTGGGCGAGCGCCAGCTCGCCAGGCGTCCACCCTCCCTCCGGCCCGATCGCGATCAGGCGATCGGACGGCGTCACGGCTCGACCGCCAGGCTCGGCCGCCAGGCCCCCTGGGAGCACGTCCGAGGCGGGAACCGGTCCCGCAATGACGGGCAGCCAAACCCGCCGCGACTGCATCAGCGCCACTGCCGCCACACGCGACAGGCGGGCGACGTGCCGTGGCCCACGATCTCCGTCCCAGCGCACGATGGAGCGTTCGGCATGGAGGAAGACGATGCGATCGATCCCGAGCTCGGTCGCCTTCTGGACGAGCCACTCCGGTCGATCCTGCTTGGGCACCGCGACCGCGATCGTGGACGGGTTCTGGTTGCGGTCGACGACGACCACGTCACCGATCGCGCGCAAGGTGGCGTCGACGATGTGACAGGCCCGCCACCGTCCGTGGCCATCGGTGACGGTCACCGTTTCGTGCTCGCCGACCCGGAGCACGCGCAGCACGTGATGCGCGGCGTCGTCGGACAACTCGGGCGATTCGATGTCGTCGACCAGGATGTGAGCTGCAGAACGACGCAGCTCTTCGTTCACGAGAAGGCCGACTTGATGCGCGAGAACAGGCCCGGCCCGCCCTCGCCGACCTCCTCGCCGCGCCCTTCGGCGAACGTGCGCAGCAGGGTCGTCTCCTCGGGCGTGAGCTTGGTCGGCACGTCGACGCGCACGATCGCCCGCAGGTCGCCGCGCCCGCGCCCTTGGAGGCGGGGAACGCCCCTGCCGCGCAGCACGAACTCGCGTCCTGGCTGAGTGCCGGCCTGCACCACGAGATCCTCGTCACCGTCGAGCGTGGTCAACGTGAGCCTGGTTCCGAGCGCTGCCTGGGCGATCGAGACCGGGACCTCGGTGACAAGGTCGTCGCCCTCACGCTCGTAACGGTCGTGGGGCGCGACTCGGAGGTGGACGTACAGGTCGCCGGAGCGCCCGGTTCTCGGACCGGCGGCTCCGCGGCCGGTCAGACGCAACGTCGATCCGGTGTCGACACCGGCCGGCACGTCGACCTGGTACGTCTTGTCGACGGTCACGCGGCCCTCGCCCCGGCACGTCGGGCACGGCGTGGCGATGACCTCGCCGAGCCCACCGCAACGCTGGCATGGGCTCGACGTCACCATCTGGCCCAGAACACTCTGGCGCACGCGACGTACCTGGCCCGATCCGTTGCACTCGGAACACGTCACAGGCTTGGTCGACCCTCCGGCGCCGGTGCCCCCACAATCGTCGCACCGCTGCGGGAGCCTGAGCGAAACCGGTATCTGCGCACCGAACACGGCCTGTTCGAACGTCAGATCGGCGACGACCTCCATGTCCTGGCCGCGTGGCGGCCCGCTCGGGCCGCGCCGTCCGCCACCGCCGAACGGACCGCCCCCACCGCCGAAGAAGGCGTCGAACAGATCGCCGAGCCCGCCGCCGAAGCCAGTGTCGGCGCCACCACCGGCACCGCCGATGCCGGCGTCACCGAAACGGTCGTAGCGGGCGCGCTGGTCGGGATCGGACAGCACCTGGTAGGCCCGCGCCAACTCCTTGAAGTGCTCGGCCGTCTCCGGATCGTCCGGGTTGGTGTCGGGGTGCAGCTCGCGCGCCTTTTGCCGGTAGGCGCGCTTGATGTCGTCGGCCGATGCCGAACGCGGCACGCCGAGGATCGCATAGAGGTCGCCTGCCACCGTCAGCCCTCCTCGAGTCGGCGACCCAGCCGCTCGGACACGACATCGACGGTCGCCAGCGCCTGCGGATAGTTCATGCGGGTCGGTCCGAGCACGCCGACCGAGCCCAGGTGCTCGCCCCCGACGACGACTGGCGCGACGACCACCGAGCAGGCCGACAGCGGCTCGACACCGTGCTCGATCCCGATCGCCACGGACATGCCCCGGTCGACGATGTCGCGCACGAGGGACACGACGATGAACTGCTGCTCGAGTGTGTGCAGCACATCTCGAACGACCTCGACCGCGTCGAAGGCGCCGGCCATCCACGATGCACCCCCGACGTAGACGTGATCGTCGCTCGAGACCTGCCGGATCGCATCGAAGGCGCTCCTGCACACGGCGTCGACCGCTGCGTCGCCGCTCGGGCCGACCTCGGCCGAGGCCATCGTCGAGCCGACGATCGCCCGGGCGAGATGCGCAGACGCGGCGTCGAGTGTCGCGTCAGCCGTCTCATCCGGCAGCTCGACGACCTGGTTTTCGACCGTACCGTTGCCGAGAACGACGACGACGGTCGCGTACTGATTCGACAACCCGACGAGGTGGACGCTGCGGATCGTTGCCGCCTCGGTCTTGGGACCGACGACCACCGCCGCGTAGCTGGTGAGGTGGGCGAGCAGGTTGCTCGTGCGCAGCAACATCTCCTCGAGCCGGACGTGGGCAGCCGAGAAGAACGCCCCCACCTGGGCGCTCGTCGAGGCGTCGAGGCGACCGGGCGACGCGAGGTGGTCGACGAAGAACCGGTAGCCCTTGTCGGTCGGGATCCGGCCGGCCGACGTGTGGGGCTGGACGAGGTAGCCCTCCTGCTCGAGCACCGCCATCTCGTTGCGCACCGTGGCCGACGACACACCGATGCCCGACGCAGCGGCGATGTGGGACGACCCGACCGGTTGCGCGGTCGAGATGTACTCCTGCACCACGGCGCTGAGGATTGCGGCCTTCCGATCGTCGAGCATGTTGGCACTCAAGGATATCGAGTGCTAACGGCCTTGTCTGCTTCGTCGCGTCCCCGTTGGTGGGTGGGTCGGGGGGCGCGCTTGACGAACTCGTAGCGCGCCAGGGCCTCGGCCCGCTCGACGCCGTGATCGACGATCGGGGCCGGGTACGCCGACGTGCCGAGCTCGGGGATCCAGTGCCCGACGTAGGCACCGTCGGGGTCGTACCGCTGCTGCTGGGCGATCGGGTTGAAGACACGGAAGTAGGGCGCGGCATCGGTGCCGCAGCCTGCTGCCCACTGCCAGCCGTGGCTGTTCGAGGCGAGATCGCCGTCGAGCAGGTGCTCCAGGAAGAACCGGGCACCCCACTGCCACGGCAGGTGCAGATCCTTCACGAGGAAGCTGGCGACGATCATCCGCACCCGGTTGTGCATCCATCCGGTCTGCACGAGTTGGCGCAGACCGGCGTCGACGATCGGGAAGCCGGTGCGGCCGGCGCACCATGCCGCGAAGCGCTGCCGCGCGGCG
>DASUEW010000605.1:0-5703 GCA_036274875.1 Ilumatobacteraceae bacterium | reverse complement strand
AGTTCAGCATTTCGAGGATGCCGCCGAGGTACGCGGGTGATTGGCTGTCGAGGAACGCGGCGGTGTCAGCGGTGTTGGCGTAGTGTGCCTGCGCTCCGTCGCCGTGCCTGGCCAACAGCCCCAGCGACACCAGCGAGTCGAGGAAGTCTGACACGCTTCGTTCGTTCAGGCGTAGTTCCGTGCCGATTTCGTGGCCGGTCATCGGCCCGGCGCCGAGCACGGTGAACAGATCGAGCTCGACGGCTGACAGCAGCGTCTTGGAGGCCCAAAAGCCCGTGCCGATCTGCAGGATGTGGTCCGGAGTCGGACCCTGCGCTGTCGATTCTCCCGTCTCGGGCACGCCATTGCCCGCGGGGTCAGCGCGGACGGTATCTCGAACGAGTGTGTGTATGGCGGAGCTTTCGGTGTCGGTGGTTGTCATGTCGCCTTCTTTGTGTGGGGTGCGGTTGTGGTCAGTGCGCGAGGGCACTAGTGCGTTAGTGCGTGTCGTGGAGTGCGCGTTGATCTGTGCACACGGTGACATCGCCGGTGTTCGAGTCGACGCGGACGATGGCGCCCTCGTGGATGCGTGTGGTTGCATTGCCGCATCCCACGACGCCGGGGATCCCGGCCTCCCTGGCCACGATCGCAGCGTGCGACAGGAGTGCGCCGGAGTCGGTGACGATGGCAGCGATCAGGGGCAGGACCACGTTGAAGGCCGGGCTCGTACCTGACGCGACGAGGACGTCACCGGGGCGAACTCGGGAGAAGTCGGCCGTGCCGCGTAGGACGCGGGCTGGGCCGGTGTAGACGCCTCCGCCAGTTCCAACACCGCGAATGGACGCCCCGGTGTCGTCAGCCGGGGTACCGAAGATCGCGTCGAGTCCGAGATCCACAGCGCGCTCGACGCGCGCCATGGCGGGCGGCAGCCACTCCGGCGCCGGTGCTGCCGACGGTGGAGGGCCGAGGAGAACGGGTGCTTCGGACTGCGAGACCCGGCGGGCATAGGCTGCTCGGTCGGCGAGCTCGCCGGCGGTCGGTCCGCCGGCGTGGGTGAGCAGGCTTCGTATCTCGTTGAAGGTTGCTTCGACGAGGTGGGTCGGGTCGTCGACCGCGCCACTGGCGGTGAGCGTACGGCCGGCCGCGAGGATCGCCCTTCGGGTGATGCCCTCGGCGGTGCCGTCGGCGAGCAGGTCTCGCTCGTCGCGAAGTCGGTTGACGAGGCGTGCCTCACCCAACAGCGTGTCGAACTCCTGTCGCAGCGGTGCGGGGATCTCGGCGCGCAGGTCTGACCAGCGATCGTCGGTGTCGTCGCGCCGCGCCGCAGTGGTGCCTTCGACGGCTTCGCGCAGCGTTCGCACGACCAAACCGGGCATCTCGACCGCGCATGGCTCCCCGACGTCGTGCCCGTTCACTGGTCGGTGCCCGATGAGATCGATGTAGGTGATCGTCGCGTGACGGGTCGCGCCTGGGAGACGTCGCAACCGGTCGAGGCAGTCGCCGGCATCGCCATCGGCTTCGAGGAGTGCTCGGGCGGCAGGGTCGGCGCGGATCGCCATCGCTGCGTCGCGCAGTTCGTCGTTGGCGCCGAGGGAAACCGGGCTCGATCCCCGGAGAAGCTGAAGGATCCCTTCTGACGGGCCGCCGGTCCAGCTCTCGACGTGGGCCATCAGATCTCCCACCGGCAGAAGGCACGGGATCGTGTACCGGTGATGTGCGTACACGGCGCGGATGAGATGCTCCCGGCAGTCGCGGATGTGAGCGATCAAATCGTCGACGAGGAGCGTGGACGGGTCGACGGCGAGGAGCGTGTGGTGTCCATCCAACAATGCCGGCTTGTCGTGTTCGTCCCAGTTCCGCAGGTCGTTTCGCCAGCCTCGTTCGCGGATCGTCCGTGTCGCGGCGTTCGCCCGCTCACCGAGTTCCGTATCGCGTTCGATGAGCGCGCGGACCTCTTGCTCTGAGGCGAGTGGTCGGGGATGGCCGGACGAGTCAAGGACACCTCGCCACGAGTACACGAATCCATTGACGTGCTCGAACCGGACGTCGCCACGAAGAATGCCGTGCCGGCGGGCGCCAGCCGCGAATCCGGCGCCCGCCGGTGCCGTCCACGTTTCGGCGTAAAATGCTGTGGCCGGTCTCGTGAAGTGGGTCGTGTCGAGCAACCAGGATCCTGGTCCGGGCGCCTCGAACGGTTGATTCCACGCTTCATCCATGAGCGTCACAGTACGAACGGCGGCACCGCGACGTCATCGGCACAAATGCCGATTTGTGATGCCTAGACGGTTCGAGTCAGCGTCACGATCCCAAGGTCGCTGGCGCAGCGAACCGCAGCGGTACGCGACCCGACGCCGAGCTTCGAATACAACGAACGCAGGTGTGCGTGCACGGTCCGGATGCTCACGAACAGCTGCGCGGAGATTTCAGCGTTCGAAAGACCCTCGCTCAGAAGTTGGAGTATCTCGACCTCACGACCTGTCAGACCGGCCTGTCGATCACGGTCAGGTCGGATCGCCTCGGCAAGCGCCTCCTCGAGCGACATCGCCCGCCCCTGAGCACGGCATGCTTCAAACGTCTCGGACCCGAGGTGCAGGCGGGCATCGCGGGCACAGCGCGCCCACAACTCGTGGAGCATCACCGGTGCCTTCCAGCGCGCCGACTCCCACGCCTGCTCCGTCGCGCCCAGCAGACGAGCAGCCCGGTCATAGCTCCCGCGGACGGCGAACACAGCGGCGAACGCCGGGAACATCGCCGAGACATGGCGACCCAATTTCACATCTCGGAACGTCAACGTTCCCTCCATGAGGGCCCCCTCCGCCCGGGTGACATCGCCGACACCGAGGTAGGCCAACCCCAGATTGCACAACGCACGTGCCAGTTGACGGCGGTGACGGCCCCCACGGAGCATCGGAACCGCCTCCTCCAAGCGGCTGATCCCGATCTCGAGCCGACCGTCCACGGCGTCGACAGATCCCAGCTCCCACAACGCGAACGCCGCTCCTTGGCTGTCACCCAGCTGCCGGAACGACAACAACGCCGGCGAAAGCGCAGCGTCCGCGCGGGCATAGTCGCCAGCCGCCCAGGCTGCGACCCCGCCACGCTCCATCAGATGCGCAATCATCCACTCGTCGCCAACGACTCGGGCGAGCGCGACAGCGTCCGCGAAGCGATCCGCGGCACTGGAGTGCGCTCCACGAAACCGATCAACAGCGGCAAGGATCTCCGTCGCCTCGATCAGGCGGCGCGCATCCCCGACGCGGCGAAAGTAGTCGGCCGCGGTGTCCGCCAACGCGGCAGCATCGTCGATGCGATCGTCCTCGTAAGCCAGCAACGCCGCCCCCAGCACCACCGGCATCTCGAGCTCGGGCACACCTCCCGCGTTCATCTGAATGGCTTCGGCAAGCCAACGGCGGCCTTCATCGAGGTAGCCGAGCTCTTGCCAGAACCGGGCCAAAGCGCCCGCCATCCGTGCGAAGGCCTCGGGACGCGTCGATTTCAGATGAACCAACGCAGCCCTCAGATTGGCGTGGTCGCGCTCAAGCGACATCAGCGCGTCCTCCCGACGGGCGCTCCTCATCTCATCGCGCGCGCTCTCCGCAACCGCCAAGAAGCACTCCGCGTGTGCATCACGCACCTCGGCATCATCTCCGCTCGCGGTGAGCCATTCCCGCCCGCACTCCGCGATCGTCTCCAGCATCACCAGACGCACGGTCCGCCCACTCGTCTCGATACGAACGAGGCTCTGGGACACCAAACCGTCGAGCAGGTCCAAGAACTCGTCCCCGGCGTCGGCAATGGTTTCGGCTGCATCGATCGTGCACCCACCGGCGAACACTGCAAGACGTCGAAACAATTGTTGCTGCGACGCCGACAACAGCTCGTAGCTCCATCCGATCGCTCGGCCCAGACTGACGTGGCGATCCGGGCTGTCGCGATTGGCAGGGGCGAGCGCGGTGCGACCGTGCTCAAGCCGCTCCAACATCGCCGCCGGGGTGAGCAGCCGCACACTCGCAGCCGCCAACTCGATCGCCAGCGGCAACCCATCGAGCCGGCGGCACAGCGTCGCCACCGACACAGTGTCGGACAACGGATCGAAGTCCGGCCAACTCGCCCGGGCGCGTTCTGTGAACAACGCGACAGCGGGCACGTCCAGAAGCGCATTTGCGTCTGGCCCGCCGACAGCGTCGAGCGCAGGAACCGCCAGCGGTGGGAGAGCGAACCCGAGCTCGCCGAACACTCGAAGCTGGCCACGACTCGTCGTGAGCACCTGTACACCCGGGCACTCACGCAACAGTCGGGTGACCGTCGGCGCCGCGTCCACAACCTGCTCGAAGTTGTCGAGCAATAGCAGTAGCTCGCGAGCCCGTAGCCATTGCGACAGTCCGGCAAAGTCGGCGCTTCCGGTCTCGCGCAACCCTGCCGCGCTCGCGATCGCTGGTACTACGAGGCTTGCATCGGAGATCGAAGCCAAAGCGACGAACACGACGCCATCAGCAAACTCGCTCGCCAGGTCGTCAGCAACGGCCAACGCGAAGCGTGTCTTGCCGACACCGCCAGGTCCCGTCACGGTCACCAGGCGTACATCCGGGCGACGCAAGAGCTCACGCACTTGCGCAAGTTCGCCGTCGCGGCCGACGAGCGGCGTGAGCGGGACCGGCACCGATGTCCTCCGGGGCCCGAGGCTGCGCAACGGCGGAAAGTTCGAGGGCAACTCCTCGTGGACCAGCTGCGTGAGGTGCTCAGGCGCCTCGATGTCGTTCAGGGCGTGTTCTCCGAGATCGAGCATCGAACACCCCTCGGGCAGGTCCTGCAAGAGCTCGCGAACTGCCCACGACAGCAAGACCTGGCCGCCATGAGCCGCGCCGCGGATGCGCGCACTGCGATGCAACGTCAACCCGGTGTACTCGCCATCGTCGTCCACGCTCGCCTCGCCCGCATGGATGCCCATCCTCACTCTCATCGACCCCCTATCCGGCCAGACATGATCAGCGAAGCGTCGCTGCGCCGCCACTGCCGCCGCCACGGCGTCACCCGCACGGTCGAACACCCCAATCACCTCGTCGGCGCGCAGCTGCACAGTGCCACCATGGGACGCGAACGCTTCGGTCAGAAGCGCCCGGTGAACACTGATCAGCCGGGAAAATTCACCCTCCCCAACCCGCTGCGCGAGCCGAGTCGACCCCTCGATGTCCGAAAGGACAAACGTCAGAATCCCAGTCCGAAGCACCACGGCCCCTCACAACACGCGCCCACCACAGTAAACCGCCACCGTGCCGCATGTGGACGGGAACATCCCGTCTCACTGCGCTCGGTCGAGTTGGTTGTGACCACCTACTGCCGTGCCCCGGCCGCAACCCGCAACTCGGCCGGGTGCCGTCCCGTGACACGCATCCCGAGACGTAGCTGCAGCGGGATCCAATACATCGCCGAAACACGCGACGCGTCACAAACCGTAGAGCGAGGCATCCGATAAGGACGGGCCGCCGGAACCGACCCAGGTATCCGAATTCGCCGGTACTCCGGTGGTGGATGGTGTGTTCGCGCCCGTGTGGTGGGCTGCGGTCGTTGCCGGGGCGACACCGGTGCGTTCCGGCCTCGGCAGGGGCGATCGAGGGGGAGCGATTCTCGCCGGCTCCGGCTGAACGTCTGGATCGGAGCCGGTGTGACAGAGCTGGAATCGGCCGTGTGATGATTGCGTAGGCTGTCCGAAGATCGGGGGTTCAT
>DASUEW010000604.1:0-16725 GCA_036274875.1 Ilumatobacteraceae bacterium | reverse complement strand
AGTCGGCACGCCACGCGTCGTCCTGCTCGACGAGCCGGGCGCCGGGTTGCCGGAGGCCGAGACCGAGCACCTCGGCGCCGTCATCCGGTCGATCCCCGAGCGCGTCGGGGCGATGGTCGTGCTCGTCGAGCACGACATGAGCCTCGTGCAGGCCTGCTGCGAGTGGACCGCCGTGCTCGACTTCGGCAAGCTGCTGTCGTCGGGGCCGACCGCCGACGTGCTGCGCGATCCCGAGGTGTTGAAGGCCTATCTCGGGCAGGAGGATCTCGAGTGACGGGGCTCGTGATCGATCAGGTGTCGGTCGCTCGTGGCGGGCACACGGTGGTCCGCGAGGTGTCGATCACCGCGCCGCTCGGTGAGGTGACCGCGATCCTCGGCCCCAACGGTGCAGGCAAGTCGAGTCTCGCGCTCGGCGTCGCCGGCCTGTTGCGCACCACGGGCGGGACGGTGTCGATCGACGGCGTCGACATCACCCACCGCCGCCCCGACAAGGTCCGTGCAGCCGGTGTCTCGGTGGTGCCCGAGGGCCGCAAGTTGCTGCCGGAGCTCTCGGTCGCCGACAACTTGCAGGTGTCGACTTACGCCTTGTCGAAGGGCAACAGCGCGGGTGGCATCGACTATGCGATGTCGTTGTTCCCCGAGCTCGAGATGCGCTACGACCAGCTGGGAAGCACGCTCTCGGGTGGTCAGCAGCAGATGCTGGTGCTCGCCCAGGGTTTGGTGTCGCACCCCAAGGTGCTCCTCGTCGACGAGCTGTCGCTCGGCCTCGCGCCGATCGTCATCAAGCGTCTCGTTCCCACGATCGAGAGCATCGCCGCGGCCGGAGTCGGTGTTTTGCTGATCGAGCAGTTCGCCCACGTTGCGCTCGGTCTCGCCACCACGGCATACGTGATGGAGAGCGCCCGCATTCGATATTCGGGTACGGCGCAGGAACTGTCGGACAACCCGGATCTGTTGCACTCCGCGTACCTGTTGCGCGAATGAGCGGCCTGCAGGAGCTCGGCGGGAAGGTCGCCGTGGTCACCGGCGCCGCGTCGGGCATCGGTCTGGCGATGGCGCGGCGTTTCGCGGCCGAGGGGATGCGCGTCGTGATGGCGGACGTGGAGCGCCACGCGCTCCAGGCAGCCGTCGACGAGCTGGCCGAGGGTGGTGCCGAGGTGATCGGAGCGCCGACCGACACGTCGGTGCTCGAGGAGGTCGAGGCGCTGGCGGCGCTGACGCTCGACCGCTTCGGCGATGTGCACGTGGTGTGCAACAACGCCGGTGTCGGGAGCCGTGGGCTTCCGTTCCGCGAGTTGCCGTTGCGCGACTTCGAATGGGTGCTCGGCGTGAACCTCTGGGGCGTCATCCACGGGCTGCACGCGTTCTTGCCGCACCTGCGGCTGCAGGACGAGGGTCACATCGTCAACACAGCGTCGGTCTCCGCCATGTACCACCTTCCGAACATGGCGCCGTACAACGCCTCCAAGGCCGCCGTGCTGGCGCTCAGCGAGACGCTCAAGTTCGAGCTCGACGCCGAGGGCTCGCACGTCGGTGTCTCGGTCCTGTGCCCGAGTTGGGTGCGCACGAACATCTCCACCGCGTCGCGCAACCTGCCCGAGCGTCTCGCCTACGAGTTGACCACCGAGCAGATGGCACAGATCGCCGAGTACAAGGGCCGTCGCAAGCAACAGCAGGCCACGGCGATGGAACCCGACGATGTCGCCGCCCAGGTCTGCGACGCGATCCGCACGAACCGGTTCTACGTCATCACCCACCCGGCGAGCGTCGCCAACATGCAGGACCGTTTCGACCGCATCGTGGCGGGCGAGAACCCCGTCGAACCGTTCCAGTAACCCTCGCAGGAGCCCCCTCCAATCCCGTGTTTGTGTCACCGCAACCGGCGATCTTCGCCGATGTCGGTGACACAAACCGGGGGTGGTCCGGTTTCAGCTCACGATCCGTTGCGGATGACGACGAACGACTCGTCCTGGAACCACAAGCCTCCGTGCTTGAGCACGACGTCCTTCGTCGCCTGGAGGTACTCGCCGTGCTGCATCACCTCGGTGACGCGCTCATCCTCGATCTGCGCGACGTACACCGCGGCGTTCCACGCGGCCAGCGCGGTCGACGTGCTCAGCCGGTTGGTGACCTCGCTCGGCATCGCATGCAGGTGGTACGTGAACAGCGCCAGCGCGTCGCTCATCCCGTCGAACGAGTAGGCCGGCGGACCCTCGCCCACGTTGAGTTGCCGGTCGAGCTCCTGGATGAGGAGGTTGCGGGGTGTCGCGAACGGCTCGTCCTCGGGCCAGATGCGCCGGACGATCTCCATGCCGGGGTCGTGGCCCGTCGACTGCACGACGACGAGTCGCCCGTTCGGTGCCAACGAGCGGGCGAGGGGAGCGAGCACCGTGCGCACCTTGGGCTCTGCGTCGGTCCTCGAGCGGTACGGCTGGGCGGCCAGCACCAGGTCGTACTCGAACTCCTGGGCCGCGCCGATGTTGCGCGGGATGATGTCGTGCAGCGCGAACGCACGATCGGCTCGGTACAGCACGAGTACCGACGGTGTGGCGTATACAGGGTTGCCGCTCTTCGAGCTCGTCGTCTGCCAGCCGCCGGCGAGGATGTGCTCGAGGCCCGAGATCTGCTGGTGGTAGTCGTAGGCGTAGTCGCCCTCCAGAGGAACGTCCCACCACTGGACCCGCGCCTGGTTGGCGGGTGACCGGGGGTACAGGTTCGGCGCCTCGGCGTAGAACATGTTGGTCAGCACGACGACCGTGTCGGGATGCTCGGCGAGACGATCGGGGAGGCCGGCCAGCGTGAGCCGAGTGTCCTCCATGCTGATCTCCTTGCCGACGACCACGAAGGGCACCGAGGGCAGGCGGCGATGGAGATCGCGCAGGACATGGCTGAGCACCACCCCGTTGCCGGTTCCCGCGTCGAACAGACGCAGCGCCGGTGGGGTCGGCTGGAGTTGGGTGAGCTCGCGTCCGATGCGCGTCGCGACCTCGGTCTTCTCACTCGTCGTCGTCACGAACAGCAGGTACTTCTCGCGGTTGTCGTAGAACCGGAACGGTTCGGCCGATCCCGAACTGGTCGCCGCGTCCTGCACGGCTGGAGACGTCGGAGTCGTCGAAGACGTCGAAGGCGTCGCAGTCGTGCCCATGTTCTCCCCCTTGTCAGCACGTCGGCTGGGTGGTGCAGCAGAACCGTATGCCCAGTGACGTGCATCGACCGTGACCGGCGTTCGTCAGCCGCGAACGGCGTCAGGCTCGCCTCGGGCAGCGGCTCCGATCGGGACGCGCCTAGTCTGTCACTCCGAATGGCGCCTCCGAACGGGCCGCTCGACGCGCCCCCGACACCAGACTTCTACGAATACGAGTGGGCGGCGCTCGTGTCCGCCCGGCTCGTCGATGCCACGGTGACCGTCGAGTGGGCCGACGGCGCGAGGCTCGACTGCTACTCGTTGTGGCTCGCCGAGAACGCCCATGGACTCGGCGTCGAGCCGAACAGCCGAGAGGGGATGATCGACCCGGCCGACCTGCCCTCGCCGAGCGACCTTGTCGATGCCTCGGTCGGAGCCGACGGCGAGCTGGTGCTGCGCTGGGATGGCGGCCTGGTGACGCGCGTGCACCCGGGTTGGCTGCGCCATGTCGCCGACGGCGCGCACCAACCGCACTCGTACCTGCCGGCCCGTGAGACGTGGACCGCGAGCGACCTCCAGGAACCACCGACGATCGACGGCTCACGCGTGCTCGACGACCCCGACGTGCTGACCGACTGGTTGACGCTCCTCGTCCGGTTCGGGCTGGCCCGGCTCAGCGGCACCCCCGCCGACGTCGACTTCCTCGCCGAGCTCGCGGCGCGCATCGGGCCGATCCGCGACTCCAACTTCGGTCGGGTCTGGAGCGTCAAGGCGAAGATCGACCCCGACAGCACGGCGTACACGGGACTCAACCTCGGCCAACACACGGATCTTCCGACGCGGGAGACCCCACCCGGGTTCCAGTTCCTCCACTGCGTCGAGAACTCGTGTGAGGGCGGTTGGTCACGGATGACCGACGGACTTGCCGTCGCGGCGGAGCTGGCGACGAACTTCCCGGACGACTACGAGGCGCTCACGACGTTGCGATGGGTGTTCTTCAATCGGTCGGTCGACGACGACCACCGCTGGTCGGGTCCGATCATCGACCACGGCGGTCCGGGCCAGCCGCTCACGCTGCGGGCGTTCTATCCGGTGCGCGCGTTCCCCGACATGGCGCCCGCCGACGTGCCACGCGCCTACAAGTCGCTGCGTCGATTCTCGGAGGTCGCCCACGACCAGCGGTTCGAGGTTCGATACCCGTTCCGCGTCGGAGATCTCGTCGGGTTCGACAACCGCGTGGTGCTCCATGGTCGCGATGCGTTCGACCCGGTGAGCGGCGCCCGCCACCTGCGCGGGTGTTATATCGACCACGACGACGTCTTCTCGCGCTTGCGGGTCCTCCGCCGGCGCGCCACGGCGACCACCACCTGACCCGCCGAGCGCTGTGCCCAGACCACCCCGACGAGCACGAGCAGACCACCGACGAGCTGGATCGCGCGGAGACCCTCGCCGAGCAGCAGCACCGCCCACACGATCGTGAGGACTGGTTCGAGGATCGCGATCATCGCGACACGAGTCGGCGCGAGGAAGCGCAGCGCCTGGTAGAAGCACGCCCCCGAAACGATCGTCGGCACGATCGCGAAGCTGACCAGCTCGGCGGCGACACGTCCGTCGCTCGGCAGCCGCAGACCGACGGCCACCGCGAGCACGGCCATCCCGAGCCACGAGCCGACGAGGCTCCAGCCCATCGTCACCAGCCCGTCGGCGCGGGCCGTCACGACTCGACTGCTCACGATCGTGTACGTCGCCAGTGCGACCGCCTGCACCAACGTCAGCACCACGCCGAACGCGTCGCCACGGCCGGCGCCCTGGAACACGTCCGGCACCGTGAGCGAGATCCCCACGATCGCGACGCCGATCGCCATCCACGTCGCGCCGGAGATCCGTTGGCCGAACAGCGGTGCGGCCGCGGCGACGAGGGCGGGGTACACGTACACCAGGACGATGTAGAGCGAGGCGTCGAGATGATCGAGTGCGACGAATCCGATCCACGACATGCCGCAGAACAGCACGCCGACGGCGACGAGCGGCCGGCGCCGGACGCCCAGCGGATTCGGACCGCCGCGCCACGCCCGGGCGGCGAGCACGAACCAGCACACGGGGATCGCGATCGAGAACCGCCAGAACAACATGTCGTTGGCCCGCAGGTCCTGGAGCAGGTGCTTGCCGAGGACGGCCGAGGCGGAGTAGGCGGTGGCGCTCAATGCCGCCCACGCGATGCCGCGTCGCACGTCCCGACGGGCGGTCGCCACGCGGCGGGACGCTAACCGCTCGCCGCTGCCCGTGGCTCCGTCCGTTCGGTACCGTTGCGCCTGCCTTCGATACCCTTGACTACTCGGAGGTATCGCGGTGCCAGGACGTGTGAACGTCGAATCGATCGGACGCGACGTGCCCGACGCCTCGCGAGTCGAGTCGTTGCGCCGCGATCTGGCGGCCGCGTTCCGGTGGGCGGCCCGGCTCGACCTCCACGAGGGTGTCGCCAACCACTTCAGCGTCGCCGTGTCGGACGACGGCGGGCAGTTCCTCCTCAATCCGCGCGGTCGCCATTTCTCACGCGTGCGAGCGAGCGAGTTGTTGCTGCTCGATGCCGATCAGGCCGACGACAACGCCGACCCGACCGCGTGGTACCTCCACTCGCACCTGCACCGGCACGTGCCCCGCGCACGGTGCGTGCTGCACACCCACATGCCGAACGCCACCGCGCTCGCCTGCCTGCGTGACTTCGAGCTGCTCATGCTCGACCAGACGGCGTGCCGGTTCCACAACCGGATCGCCTACGACCGGCACTTCGGCGGGATGGCGCTCGACGACGCGGAGGGCGAGCGCGTCGCCAAGCTGCTCGGCACCGACCACAGCGTGCTGTTCCTCGGCAACCACGGCGTGATCGTCGTCGGGCCGACCGTCGCCGACGCCTTCGACGAGCTCTACCATCTCGAACGGGCGGCGAGGTTGCAGGTGCTCGCGTTGTCGACCGGGCGCGACCTCGATCTGATCCCCGACGAGATCGCGGCGATCACGTGCAGGCAGTGGCTCGAGTACCCGGACGCCGCGGCACTGCACTTCGCGGCGCTGAGGGAGATCCTCGACGACGAGTCGCCCGACTATCGCGACTAGCGGTTGCGATGCCGCCGGTCCTGCGCAGCGCCGAATCGACCGACCGTGTGATCCGACTCGTCTGGGACGACGGCACGACGAGCACGTTCCACCACGTCTGGCTCCGCGACAACTGCCTGCACTGCCGACATGCGACGACCGGGCACCGCGTCGTCGAGACGTCGACGATCGCCGGGGCGGCACCCGCGGTCGTCGAGATCGCCGAGCCCGGGGACCTGGTGGTCCGATGGTCCGATGACCACTCGAGTGCCTACCCGGCCGAATGGCTCCGGCGCCACGACTACTCGAACGGTGTCCGACGCGAGCGCTTCGAGCCGGTGTTGTGGGATGCGTCGGGCGCCCGCGACCTGTCGACGGCCGACTACCCGACGTTGCTCACCGACCCGGCGGTGAAGCTCTCGTTGATGTGCGGGCTCCGCGATCGCGGGGTCGCGATCCTGCACGGCGTTCCCTGCGAACCGGGCACCGTCGCCCGCGTCGCCGAGCAGTTCGGCGAGGTACGCACGACCGGCTGGGGCACCGTGTTCGACGTGCGCGCCGAGCCCGATGCCAACTCGGTCGCCTACACGAACCTTCCGCTCGTCACCCACACCGACGAGGCCTACCGCGATCCGGCGCCGACCATCCAGCTGCAGCACTTCCTGCGCACCGACGCCGAAGGCGGTGAGACCACGCTCGTCGACGGCTTCAAGGTCGCGGCCGATCTGCGCGCGGAGCGCCCCGACCTGTTCGATCTGCTCGCCTCCGTCTCGTTGCACTTCCACTTCCGCGACGACAGCAACGAGCACGAGCACGATGCCCCCGTGATCGAGCTCGGGACAGCCGGTGACGTGCGGGCGGTGCGTTACTCGAACCACTCGGTACAACCGTTCCTCCTGCCGGCCGATCAGATGGAGGCGTACTACGAGGCCTACACGGCGTTCGGCCGGATGCGGGAGAGCGATCGGTACCGCGTGACGATCAGGCTCGCCGCCGGCGACCTCTACATGGTCGACAACCGGCGCGTCCTGCACGGCCGAACCGGTTTCCGTAGCGGAGGCGAACGGCACCTCCAGAGCTGCTACATCGAGCGCGACGAGTTCACGAGCCGGCTGCGAGTCCTCGCTCGTGAACGCCGGTCGGCGGTCCGCTGAGCGAGGTCGCGATCTTCTGGGTTGCCATTTCTTTCGACACCCGCGAGGAACAGCAGCCCAGAACACGAGGGGCGTCGACACATGAGACCCGGACCGGGCTCGTTTGACAGTTTGTACAACGTTGGTACCGTGGGCTCATGTCGGATCGGTCGTCGCTGCGCGTCGACGGTGCCCGCCTGATCGACCGTCTCGACGAGCTGGCGCGCATCGGTGCGATCCCCGACACGCAGGGATGTTCCCGGTTGGCGCTCACCGACGACGACCGGGCGGGTCGCGACATCGTGGTCACGTGGATGCGTGACCTGGGGCTCGAGATCACGATCGACGCGATCGGCAACGTGGTCGGGCGGACGCCCCACCCGACCGACCTGGCGCCGGTGATGACCGGCTCGCACATCGACACCGTGGCCACAGGCGGCCGCTACGACGGCAACCTGGGCGTGCTCGCCGGGCTGGAGGTGATCGAGACGGTCCAGACCGCCGGCCTCGAGCTCAGCCGCCCGCTGGCTGTCGGGTTCTTCACCGACGAGGAGGGGGCCCGCTTCGCACCCGACATGCTGGGCAGCCTCGTCTACGTCGGGGGGTTACCGCTCGAGGAGGCGCACGACATCCGCGGCATCGACGGTGCGATCGTCGGCGAGGAGCTGGCACGCATCGGCTACCTCGGCCCTGGTCCATGTCCCGGCCCGGCACCACACGCGTTCGTCGAGCTCCACATCGAGCAGGGACCAGTGCTCGAGGCCGAGCGCTACCTCATCGGGGCCGTGACGGGCGTGCAGGGGATCTCGTGGACCGAGCTCACGATCACCGGCCAGTCGAACCACGCCGGCACCACACCGATGTCGATGCGCCATGACTCCGGGTATGTGGCGGCCCGGATCACGGCGTTCGTCCGCGATCTGACGGCCGAGCTCGGCTACGGGCAGGTCGGGACCGTGGGCAAGCTCGATCTCGCGCCCAACCTGACCAACGTCGTCGCCGCGTCGGCCACGATGACCGTCGACCTGCGCAACACCGACGAGGCGCTCCTCGAGGAGGCCGAGCGCCGCCTCGCCGCGTTCGTCGATGACGTGGCGGCTGCCGAGGGTGTCAGGGTCGAGGCGCGGCGGATCGCACGCTTCGAGCCGGTCGACTTCGACGACCGCGTCGTGTCGATCATCGAGAAGACGGCGCTCGATCACGGTCATGCGACGCGGCGGATGCCGTCCGGGGCCGGACACGACGCCCAGATGCTCGCCCGGGTCTGCCCGACCGGCATGGTCTTCGTGCCGAGCGTCAACGGGCTCAGTCACAACCCGGCGGAACACACCGACGCCGCCGATCTCGAGGCCGGAGCAAACGTGTTGTTGCAGGTGCTGCTCGAGCTGACCGACCAGGAGTTCTGATGCCCCGCATGCTCTGCGTCGGCGCCGCCCAGCTCGGCCCGATCGGCCGGGCCGACACGCGTGGTGAGGTGGTCGACCGGCTGTTGCTGCTGCTCCACCGCGCGGCCGAGGCAGGGTGTCAGCTCGTCGTCTACCCGGAGCTGGCGCTCACGACGTTCTTCCCGCGCTGGTACTTCGATGTCGAGCGCGACGACGATCGTGAGGAGCTCGACTCGTTCTACGAGACGGAGATGCCGGGGCGCGAAACCAAGCGGCTGTTCGACGAGGCGGCCCGGCTCGGTGTCGGGTTCTGCCTCGGGTACGCCGAGTTGACGCCCGACGGTCACCGCTACAACACGTACGTGCTCGTCGAGCGCGACGGGTCGATCGTGGCGCACTACCGCAAGATGCACCTCCCGGGCCATGAGGAACACGAGCCATGGCGCCCGTTCCAACACCTCGAGCGGCGCTACTTCGAGGAGTCGCCCGACGGCTTCGGTGTCTGGCGGGCGTTCGACGGCGTGATGGGCATGGCGCTCTGCAACGACCGCCGGTGGCCCGAGACCTATCGGGTGATGGGGCTGCAGGGTGTCGAGCTGGTGATGATCGGCTACAACACACCGATCCACTACGCCCCGGATCCCGGCCAGAACGCGTTGCAGGGCTTCCACAACCACCTCGTCATGCAGGCCGGCGCCTACCAGAACGGCACGTGGGTCGTCGGCGTCGCCAAGGGTGGTATCGAGGAAGGCGTCGAGTCGTTGGCGCAGTCGGCGATCATCGCTCCATCGGGCCAGATCGTTGCCCAGGCGGTGACCACCGGCGACGAGCTGATCGTGGCGAACTGCGACCTCGACTGGTGCGCCAACTACAAAGAGACGCTGTTCGACTTCGCCCGGTACCGCCGTCCGGATGCGTACGAGCTGATCGTCGATCGCAAGGGCTCGGTCGCCCCGCCATGACCATCATTGCGTTCCCCGGCCACGCAGGCCGGTCCTGGCCGCTCCTCGGCTGGCGCCTCGTCGCTCGCATCGGTGACCTGGTGGACCAATGACCGGCCTTGCTGCCAACGAGACGGCCGGGCTGGTCTGCGCCCATCACCACCTGTACTCGGCGCTCGCGCGCGGCATGCCTGCACCGCCGCGCGTGCCGACCGGGTTCCGGGAGATCCTCGAGCTCGTCTGGTGGCGGCTCGACTGCGCGCTCGATCTCGACGTCATCGAGTGGTCGGCGAAGTTGGGGGCGCTCGAGGCGCTCGAGCGCGGGTGCACGGCGATCATCGACCACCACGAGTCCCCGAACGCGATCGAAGGCTCGCTGTCGGTCATCGCCGCCGCGTGCGCCGAGGTCGGCGTGCGTGTGAGCACCGCCTACGGCGTGACGGACCGCCACGGTGCGGATGGCGCACGACGCGGTCTCGACGAGAACGACCGCTTCTTGGGCGCCGGCGGGATGGGGATGGTCGGAGTCCACGCCGCGTTCACGTGCACCGACGACACGTTGGCGGCGGCCGCCGAGCTGGCCGTCAAGCACGGCGTCGGCGTGCACATCCACGTGGCGGAGGGTCCCGACGACAGCGACGCGGCCGACCGGATACGCGCGCTGACCCGCGACGACTGGCTGATCGTGCACGGCGTGCACCTGCCGGATGACCACGGCCTCTCGGGCACGATCGTCCACAACCCTCGGTCGAACATGAACAACGCCGTCGGGTACGCGCGGCCGGCTCGTTTCACGAACCCGGTCGCGCTCGGCACCGACGGCATCGGCGCCGACATGCTCGACGAGTTCCGTCTGGCCTACGTCCGCCATCGTGAGCACGACGTCGAGGCCACACCCGAGTCGGCGTGGTCGTGGCTGGCGACGAACCACGCACTGTTCCCCGAGGCGCTGTGCGACCGCGTGCTGTGGAACTACGAGCCGATCGACCCCTGGCGCCTCGCGTTCACAACCGGGGTCGGACCACGTGAGGTGCGCATCGGCGGCGAGCTCGTGTACGCGGACGGCGCCCCGACGCGAGTCGACCCGGTCGAGATCCGAACCAAGGCAGCCGAGGCCGCGCAGCGTTTGTTCACGCGCCTGGAGACGCGATGACGGCGGGTTCGACATGACCAGGCTCGCGCTCTACCTGCAGGACGCCCACACGATCACCGAGGCGATCTCGTTCGCCCAGTACGCGGAGGCGCGCGGCTTCGAGGCCGTCTGGCAGGCCGACTCTCGACTCGTGCGCGAGGCGAGCGTGCCGATGGCGGCGTTCGCGGCGACGACCAAGCGGATCAAGATCGGCTCAGGGGTCATCGACGTGTGGTCGCGCAACCCGGCGCGGTTGGCCTCGATGTTCTCGACGCTCGACGACCTGGCGCCCGGCCGCATCCTGTGCGGGCTCGGCGCGTGGTGGGATCCGCTGGCGGCGAAGGTCGGCATCGACCGCGCCAAGCCGCTCACCGTGATGCGTGAAGTCGTCACCGTCGTGCGCCGCCTGCTGGCCAACGAGAACGTCACGTTCGACGGTGAGTACGTGCACGTCGACGGCATCGAGCTCGACTACGTGTACCAGGACCGGCGGCCCAAGGACGTGCCGATCTACATCGGAGCGACCGGCATGAAGATGATGGAGCTGGCCGGCGAGATCGCCGACGGCGTGGTGCTCAACTACCTCGTCTCACCCGACTACAACTCGCGGGCACTCGACGCGCTCGCTGCCGGTGCCCAGCGCGGCGGCCGTCGCCTGGATGACGTCGACCGACCGCAGCTCGTCGTCTGCTCGGTGCACGACGACCGCGCCGAGGCGCTCGACATGGCGCGCAACATGGTGACCCAGTACCTCGGCCAGCAGCCGCACATCATGAAGGCGTCCGGAGTGCCCCAGGAGCTGCTCGACGCGGTCGGCGAGGTGCTCACGTGGCCGGCCACCCACGAGCAGGTCGAGGCGGCGGCCAAGTTGGTGCCCGACGAGATCGTGCAGATGCTCACCGCGTCCGGCACGCCCGACGAGGCGCGCGATGCGGTGGCCACGTACATGCGCAACGGCTGCACGTGCCCGATCCTGTATCCGCTCGGCGACGTGCACGCGATGATCGATGCGTTCGCCGGTTGGCAGCCGCCGGCCGGAACCGATTTCGCGGCGGGGGCATTGGACGACGACGGTGGTAAGGCCAAAGACAAGGAGCAACCCCGCAATGGCTGAGTTCGTCCTCAACGGATCCCCCGCCAAGGCCCGCGACGACCACCCACACCTCTTGAGCGCGCTCCGCGACGAGTTGGGTGTGACATCACCGAAGGACGGGTGCTCGCCGACCGGTCAATGCGGGTGCTGCACGGTGCTGATCGACGGCAAGGCCCGCGTGGCGTGCCAGATCTCGATGGACAAGGTCGAGGGCACGTCGATCACGACACTCGAAGGTCTCGACCCGGCCGAGCGCGACCGCTACGCCTCGGCGTTCGCCGCCAGCGGAGCGCTGCAGTGCGGCTTCTGCACACCTGGCATCGTGATGCGCACCAAGTCGCTGATCGACAAGAAGGGCTCGGCCCTCACGCGCGAGGAGGCGTCTCGTCACCTGGGCGGGAACCTGTGCCGCTGCACCGGCTACGTCAAGATCCTCGACGCCGTCGAGGCGCTGGCGAGCGGCGACATCCCCGTGATGGTGATGCCCGGAGGCGTCGGTTCGCGGGGGGTGAAGTACGAGAGCTGCCAGCTGGCGGTCGGCATGCGCCCGTACATCGACGACATGAACCCCGACGGATGCCTGCATGCCGCGCTCCACTTCAGCGAGCACGCTCGTGCGGACATCGTGTCCATCGACGCCACGGCGGCGCTCGCCGTCGAAGGTGTCCGCGCCGTGTACACCGCGGCCGACATCCCCGGCGAGCTCCGGGTCGGCATCATCCACACCGACTGGCCGGTGATGATCCCGGTCGGCGGTCGCACCTCGTACCTCGGTGACGTGCTCGCCATCGTCGTCGCTGACACCCGCGAGGTCGCCAGGGCGGCCGCCGCCGAGGTCCACGTCGACTACACGGTCCACCCACCGATGACCGACCCGGTGACCGTGATGCACAGCGACGAGCCCGCCGTGTGGCAGCTCGACGGCAACGTGCTGTCCCGGTCGGTCTACCGGCGCGGCGATGTCGAAGCGGCGCTCGAACAGTCGGCCCATGTCGTCAGCGAGACGTTCCAGACCCAGCGGGTCGAGCACGCCTTCCTCGAACCGGAGTCGACACTCGCGGTCCCCACCGACGACGGTGGCCTGCACGTCTACTCGGGCGGCCAGGGCGTGTGGGACGACCGCAACCAGATCGCATCGGTGCTCGGTGTCGACCGCGATCGGGTGACCGTCGAGCTGGTCTCGAACGGCGGCGCGTTCGGCGGCAAGGAGGACATGGCGAACCAGGCGCACACGGCGCTCGCCGCCTGGATCCTGCAGCGGCCGGTGAAGTGCACGCTCTCGCGTGAGGAATCGATGCTCATGCACACCAAGCGCCATCCGATCCGGATGGAGTACACGGCCGGATGTGGCGCCGACGGGAAGCTCACTGCCGTGCGGGCGCGGATGGTGGGTGACTCGGGGCCGTACGCGTCGGTCGGCATGAAGGTGCTCGAACGCGCAGCCGGTCACGCGTCTGGTCCGTACACGATGGCGGCCATCGACGTCGAGGCCGTCGCCGTGCGCACCAACAACCCCGTGTGCGGCGCGTTCCGCGGCTTCGGCGCCAACCAGGCGCAGTTCGCGATGGAGGGCATCATCGATCGGCTCGCCGAGCAGGTCGGCATCAGCGGTTGGGAGATGAGGTCGCGCAACGTCGTGGCGCCGGGCGACGTGTGGGGGCCCGGTCAGATCATGGACGACGGCTGCCTCGGCGCGAGGCTCTGCCTCGACGCCATCAAGCCGTACTACGACGACGCCGTCGCCGCCGGAAAGCCGGTCGGCCTCGGGTTGGGGCTCAAGAACTCGGGTCTCGGCAACGGGTTCAAGGAGATCGCCAAGGCCGTCGTGCGCTTCCGGGACGACGGCCGGGTCGAGGTCCGCCACTGCTGGACGGAGATGGGCCAGGGTGTCCACACCGTCGCCCAGCAGGTCGCGGTCGAGGAGCTCGGCATCGACCCCGGCCGCATCGACGTGATCGTCGACACCACCCGCGAGCTGGGTGCCGGCCAGACCACCGGGAGCCGAGGGACGCTGATGGGCGCCGGCTCGGTGGCCGAGGCGTGCCGTTCGGCGATCGCCGACGGGTGCAAGGTCGGCGTCGACTACGAGGGCGAGTACCGCGTCGACTGGACCAACTCGCTCAGCGAGGGTCTCGAGCACCCGATCATCCACTCGACGTTCGGTTATGCCGCCCAGCTCGTGGTGCTCGACCCGGAATCCGGCTCCGTCGAGCGGGTGATCGCCGTCCACGATGTGGGCCGAGCCGTCAACCCCCAACTCTGCGAGGGCCAGGTCGAGGGCTCCGTCCACATGGGTCTCGGCTACGCGTTGACGGAGGGCTTCCCAGCCGACGCCGACGGTCGTCCGTTGAACACCACGTTGCGCAGCCTCGACATCATCCGTCCCAAGGACATGCCGCCCGTGACCGTGATCCTCGTCGAGTCGCCCCAGCCCGGCGCTCCGTACGGCATCAAGGGCGTCGGCGAGATCGGCCTCGTTCCCACTGCCGGCGCGGTCGCGGCGGCCATTCGTGCCCACGACGGGACGTGGCACAACGAGCTCCCGATGCGCAACGACGCGAACCGCGAGCGGGCCAGCGCCTGGACCTGAACACCCGTGTGCCGAGCCACCGATGTGACCGGGATGTGATCCGGATCGGGTCGGGCGGCGAACACACCTCTGGTGAGACGCTCGCTCGGGATCCACGGTCTCTCGCACCGGCTAGCGTCACCGCCGGTGTCCTCTGGCGTGCGTGACTGGGAGCGTGCCGTCATTGCCCGGATCGTCGCCGGCGACGACTCGGCACTGGCCGCGGTGTTCGACCAGTACAGCGCGCTCGTGCACGGCATCGCCGCACGACTCGTCGGTCGTGATGCCGCTGGCGACGTCTGCCAGGAGGTGTTCGTCCAGCTCTGGGAGCACCCGGAGCGATTCGACGCCGCCAAGGCCAGCCTGCGGACGTTCCTCGCCGTGCTCGCGCGCCGGCGAGCGATCGACCAGCTCCGCCGGACGGGTCGGCGGGCGACGAACGAGGACCGATCGGGCCGCCAGGCGCTCACCGGCGTCCCCAACCTCGAGGAGTCGGCGATGAGCATGATCGAGGCGGAACGGGTGCGCGCCGCCGTTGCCCGCCTGCCGGACGATCAGCGACGCGCGATCGAGCTCGCCTACTTCGAAGGACTGACGTTTCGTGAGGTCGCCGTCGCGACCGGCGCCCACGAAGGCACGGCCAAGTCCCGGTTGCGCCTCGGCCTCAACCGGCTGGCGAGCGCCCTCGGCTCGGAGGGGGTCGTCGAGTGGGCGTGAACCGCGAAGACATCGACGCCGTTGACGACCTGCTCGCCGCGTGGGCGCTCGACGCCGTCGACGACCCCGAACGTGCGGCCGTCGAGGAGGTCGTGGCCGCCGATCCTGACCGCGCCCGATTGGCGCGGTCGCTCCAGCACACCGTCGCCGCGATGGGCGACGTGGTCGCCGAGGCTCCACCCCCTGAGACCCGCATGAACGTGCTGCGTGCCGTCGCCGCACGTGGTCGCGAGCAACTCGAACCGACGCCTGCACTGCTGCTGTTCGAGCGCCAGGTCGCGTCGATGACCGAGTTCCTCGTCGAGCTCGCCGACGACGAGTGGCTGATGCCGGTCGCCCCGTACACGTGGACCGTCCACGGGTTGATCGCCCATCTCCTCGTCGTCGAGCGCTACATGGCGGGCCTCGTCGGGCTCGACGCCCCTGCCGTCGGCGGTGCCGTCGACGACCACCTCGCGATGGGTGCCGACCAGATCGCGGCCGAGGTCGCAGGGAGCTTCCGCCGCACGTTCGCGGCGTGGAAGGTCCAAGCCTCGGAGACGATCGCGGCCATCCGGGCACGGCCAGAGGCGCTCCGCGACCAGGTCGTGTTCCACGGCTGGCCGGTCTCGGTCGAGACGCTCCTCACCGCAAGGGCGTTCGAGGTGTGGACCCACGCCGACGACATCAGGCGTGCCACCGCGCGCCCCATGCAGACACCGACACCGCGCGACCTGCGGGCGATGTCGATGTTCTCGGTCGCCACGCTCCCGCTCCTCGTCCCCATGGAGCACGTGAAGGGACCTGCTCGCATCGTGCTCACCGGTCCCGGCGGCGGCACGTTCGACCTCGAGGGGCCTGGTGGCGAACGGGCGGTCACGCTGGTGGCCGACGTCGTCGACTACTGCCGCACGGCGGCACGTCGCATCGACATCGACGAGCTCCCGGCGGTCATCGAGGGCGACCGCGACCAAGCCCGCGCCCTGCTCATCGCAGCTCGAGTGCTTGCCGTGTGATCCGCCTGGCCACACCGGGCGAACAACACCACAACAGCCGCAATCACGGCAACCACGGCAACCACCGCACACAGAGGAGCGCACTTCGATGGCCGACCATGTCTCTACCGTCAGCGGCGTCTACCAGGCCTTCGGCACTGGTGACGTCGGCTGGATCCTCGACCAACTCGCCGACGACGTGGCCTGGGACCACGGCATCCGCGACACCGGTCTGCCGTGGCTGGTACCCGGCACCGGCAAGGACCACGTCCTGAGCTTCTTCCAGGCGCTGGGCTCCGGTGTCGCCTTCGACGTCTTCGAGCCCGGGCCGATCTGCGAGGGCGGCGACACCGTCATCGTCGCCGTCCGCGAAGCCGGCACGGTGCTGTCGACCGGGCGCCGCATCGAGGAGGACATCTTCGTGCACATCTGGAGCTTCGGAGCCGACGGCAAGGTCACGAGCTTCCGCCACGTCGGCGACTGGGCCCGCCACGAGCTCGCGGCCGCACCGCCCGTAGCCAACTCGTGAAGTTTCGGCGCCGTGGCGGCGCCGAAACTTCATGA
>DASUEW010000603.1:0-2499 GCA_036274875.1 Ilumatobacteraceae bacterium | reverse complement strand
CACGGGGTGATCTCGTTCCACGACGAGGCGACGCCGATCTGCGGCTTATTCCAGTCGTCGTCGGTGAGCCCTACCGCGCGGAGCATCGCTCGCGAGGCGGCCTTCTGGATCCCGTCGGTGACATCCCGCGAGCGCGGCTTGATGTCGACCTGGATGTCGTTGCTGGTCACTGGTCCACCATGTCACCGATGCGAGCGACGAGGCGCCAGCCGAGGAGTGGCAAGCAACGGCCTGCGTGGCCGGGGAACGCAATGATGGTCATGCCAGGCGAGGGTAGTGCGATGGGTCGCACCGAGCCTGGTGCGCGCACCACCTGCATGGCGCCGGACGGATCAGTTGGCAAACTGGGCTGCATGCCCGACGTTCGCGAGACCAACTTGCCAGGGATCGGTGTGCGCCACGACTTCACCACCGCCGACGGCACGCGGATCGGCGTGCTCGTGCGCCGGGACGGGCGGCGGGAGATCCTCGTGTACGACCGCAAGGACCCCGACGCGTGCTCCGAGCGCATGCAGCTGTCGGCCTCGGACACCCAGACGTTGTCGGAGCTGCTCGGTGCTGGTCGGGTCACCGAGGCGGTTGCGGCCGTCCGTCAGCAGATCGAAGGGCTGGCGATCGAGTGGATCGACGTCGGCACCACATCACAGTTGATCGGCCACACGATCGCCGACGGGCAGTTGCGGACCCGAACGGGTGCATCGGTGGTGGCCGTCATCCGCGGCGACACCACGGTGCCGGCGCCGGAGCCCGACTTCGTCTTCGAACCGCACGACGTCGTCGTGGCCGTCGGCACCGACGAAGGGCTGGCGACGCTGCGTTCGATCCTCGGTCCGACACCCGGTCACTGATCGTGCCCGCCGCCGGGACGTCGGAGGCAGCGCTCGCGTTCATCGAGATCGGCGCTGTCGTGCTGGCGCTGGCCATCCTGTCTCGATTCGCCGGGCGGATCGGCATCACCGCCGTGCCGCTCTACCTCATCGCCGGCCTCGTCGTCGGCGAGGGTGGCGTGGTCACGCTCGACGTGAGCGAGGAGTTCATCTCGATCGCCGCCGAGATCGGTGTGCTGCTCCTCCTGCTCGCGCTCGGGCTCGAGTACAACGAAGCCGAGCTTCGCACCGGGCTGCGCACCGGGCTCGTCCCCGGACTCACCGACATGGCGCTCAACGCGACGCCGGGCGTCGTGCTCGGCCTGCTGCTGGGCTGGAAGCCGCTCGCCGCGGTGCTGCTCGGTGGGGTGTGCTGGGTCAGCTCGTCAGGGATCATCTCCAAGGTGCTGTCCGACCTCGGGCGCATCGGTTTTCGCGAGACACCGACGGTGCTCAACATGCTCGTGATCGAGGACCTCGCGATGGCGGTCTACCTGCCGATCGTCGCCGCCTTGATCGCCGGGGGAACGGTGGCTGCCCTGCTGGGGAGCGTGGCGCTGGCGATCACGGCCGTCGTGGTGGTCCTCGTCCTCGCCGTGCGATTCGGTAGTCATCTCAGCGACATCGTCGCCGGCGGCTCGAACGAATCGCTGCTGCTGACGGTCTTCGGACTCACGCTCCTCGTCGGGGGGTTGGCGCAGCGGATCGAGGTGTCGGGGGCGATCGGCGCCTTTCTCGTCGGCCTCGCGCTGTCGGGCCACGCCGAGGAGCGTGCCGTCGCCTTGATCACGCCACTCAGAGACCTGTTCGCCGCCACGTTCTTCCTGTTCTTCTCGTTCCGGATCGATCCGGCCGACCTCGTCGACGTCGCCCTACCGGCCCTCGCCCTCGCCGTCGTCACGTCGATCGCCAAGGTCGCCACCGGGTGGATGGCTGCCGGACGAGCCGGTGTCGGGCCGCGCGGTCGGGTGCGGGCCGGCACGGTGTTGATCGCACGCGGTGAGTTCTCGATCGTCATCGCCGCCCTCGGTTCCGAGCTCGCCGACGGGCCCGACCTCGGCGCGCTCGCGGCCGCCTACGTGCTGCTCACCGCGATCGTCGGCCCGCTCGCCACGAGGTACGCCGACCACATCCCGATCCCCGCTCGGCTCGCCGTCACAACGCCGTGATCGGGATCGCTCAGCCTCGGCGCGAGCGGAGGATGGCGGTGACCGCCTTGCCGTCGGCCTGACCCTGCGACGCCTTCATCACCGCTCCGACCAACGCGCCGACCGCCTTGTCCTCGCCGGCGCGATACTTCTCCCACGCATCCGGTTGGGCGGCGATCGCCTCGTCGACCAGGGTCTCGAGCGACGACGTGTCGACTGCCTCGAAACCCCGCGCCGCGGCGATCGCTTCCGGGTCGACGCCGTCGCCGGCGACGAGGTCGGCGAGCACCTGCTTCACCTGTGTCGACGTCAACGTGCCGCCGACCTCCATCTGGGTCAGCTTGGCGAGCGCTGACGCCGGGACGGCGGGTTCGGCGCCCTGCTCGGCGAACGCCTCCTTGACGTGGACGAGCGTCCGTGCCGGGTCGCCGCCGGCAGCGCCGACGGCGAGCACGTAGTGATCCTGGCCGCGGTCGACGACGACC
>DASUEW010000602.1:0-3836 GCA_036274875.1 Ilumatobacteraceae bacterium | reverse complement strand
CGGCCGGTGCCGCGGCAACCGTCGTCGACCGGATCGTCGCCGCTGGCGGTCAGGCGAGCTACCAGCCGATGGACGTGCTCGACGCGACCGCTGTGCGCGAGGGCGTCGACGCCGCCGCGGCATGGATGGGCGGCATCGACTCCGTCGTGGCGTCGGCCGGCATCGGTGGCCCGCCGGGGCAGGGTGGCTCGTTTCGCACGATGCTCGACCTCGACGTCGAGCACTTCGACGTGGTCTACGACGTGAACGTGCGCGGTGTGTTCCTGACGTGCCAACGTGCCGCGCAGCTGATGGTCGACGCCGGACACGGCGGATCGATGGTGACGCTGGCGTCGATCGCCGCCAAGCGCCCGACGGCGGGCGCCTACTCGGTCTCGAAGGCGGCGGTGTGGATGCTCACCAGGTGCCTGGCGCAGGAGCTCGGCCCGGCAGGGATACGGGTCAACGCGATCGGGCCGGGGTACGTCGAGACCGAGCTGTTCGCCAACATGGTCAGGTCAGCCGTCGGCGACGACCCCGAGGCCGAGCGCGACTGGCGCGAGAAGCGCCTCCAACAGGTCGCGCTCGGGCGCTACGGCACGCCGCTCGACGTCGCCCAGTGCGCGCTCTTCTTGTGCTCCGACGAGTCGAGCTACTTCACCGGCGCGATCCTTCACCCCGACGGCGGTTACGTCTCGGCCTACGGCGGCGGATAGACGCTGATCCGACGCGACACATCGAAACCGGTGGTTCGCGTGCCTCGGGCAGGCACACTCTGACGGTGAGAACCCCCCGACGACATGTAGCAATCGCGATCGCGGCCTTGACGATCGCATCGTGCGGCGGGGGTGACGGCGGCGAGCAAGGTCCGAGCGCGGACAGCGCCGCGTCGACCGACACGTCGACCGCGCCGACGGGTTCGACCAGCGACGACTCCACACCGGGGGCGACCGACGCCGAGGTCGCCGCCGCTGCGCTGGCGCGGACGGACGAGGTCATGGCCATGGGCGAGGACGATCGCGAAGCGGCGTTGCTCGCAGCCGGCATGGAGCTCGAGCTCGATGTGGCGAAGGCGTCCGGGCTCGAGGCCGCACTCGGAGGCCGTGAGGCCACAAGGGCCGCGTTGGGGGCGGCGTGGGCCCCGCTCGTCGAGCAGGCGCGAGCGATCGACGTCGAATCGTTGTCCCTCGGATTTCGTCGCGGCAGCCCAGCTCCGTCGATCGGCGAGGGTCTGTTCGGGGCGCTGATGGTCGTCTCGCTGGGCGCTGCCGTCGGGGTGACGAACGAGATCCCGGCCGGGCCGCCGGTGAGCGAGGACAACGGCAAGGGTTTCGTGATCACCGGTTCGCAGAACAGCGCCAGCCTGTCGTACAACGGCACCCACACCGACTCGAAGACCGGCGTCACGACGAAGTTGGAGACCAATTCCACCGTCGTGCCGTGCCCTGACGCCAACGGGACGTTCGATGCGTCGGCGCTGGTCGACGTGACGGTCACCAAGGGGGATGCCGGCCAGCACGGCACGCTCGACGTCAACGTCGTCGGGCAGGTCGACGACGACGCGCATCTCGCATCGTCGGACCTGGAGTTCCAGATGCAGTGGTCGAAGTCGGGCGGGGGGTCAGCCGAGCTCGTCGACGTCTCGATGAAGGTTCCATCCTCCGGTGACACCTCGATGACGGTGAACCGCACGGGAGGAGCTGTCAGCCCCGAGCTCGTTCAAGGGACGGCGATCGGCGGACTGCTGTACGCCATGCTGATCAGGGAAGGTTTGTTGAAGGCTGCACAGCAGGGCTGGGAGTCGGGACGCTGCGTGCGGCTCGACGTGACCCCGCAACCGGCACCGAAGGACATGGAGCCGAGCAGCACCGCCGAGATCACCGCCGCGCCGCGCAGCAAGATCGACGGCAGCGCGACCGGCGGCACGGTGACCGCCACACTCATCTCGGGAGGAACGAGCGTCGACCCGAGCGCGGCGCCGGTGCCGGCCGACGCGAACATGACGTACACGGCGCATTCCGAACCCAACAACCACGGCACGGTGGCGCTCGAGGCTCGCTCGAAGCGGGGCGTCGCCAAGGCCGAGCTCACGTTCGAGACGCGTGGTCCGGCGTCGTTCCAGATCGTCGGTGGTCTCGACGACTTCCAGACCAACGAGGCGGTGTGCGATGTCATGAAGCCGTTCCAGCTCACCGGTGGTGGGATCACGGCCTCGTACTCCGGCGGACTCACCGGCACCTACAGCTACACCGGCCCGTTCAACGCCACCGGCGGTGGCACCTACACGATCTCGCTGCCGAACGGTCCGACGCAACCGGGCACGATGGTCGGGCAGGGAGAGGGAACGGTCGACACGCCGCTCGGACAGTTCGGGAACAGCGGAACCGAGAACTTCACGCTCACCCCGATCACCGGCTGCATCGACTGACGGCTCTCGGCTGCGCACCGCCGTGGCGGGCCGAATCGGGTCAGCGTCGTGGCAGGTCGCGGCGAAGCGGGCACCGCCGGTCGGGTCGTTGGCGGCGGCAAGCGTCCCGCCGTGACGTTCGACGAGTTGGCGGGCGATCGTGAGGCCGAGGCCGCTGCCGCCGGAGTCGGCCGCGCGGGTGAATCGGTCGAAGACCCGCTCGACATCGCCATCGATGCCGGGGCCGGTGTCGGCAACCGTGATCGTGACGGCTTGCTCCAGGGCGGTCACGGTGACGGTCACGGATCCGTCGGGCGGGGTGTGTCGCACAGCGTTCGTGAGCAGGTTGGTCACCACCTGACCGAGGCGCACCGGGTCGGCGTCGAGCTCGAGATCGGTGCCGGTGGTGCCGACGGTCGCGCCTCCACCATCGCAACGAGTTGTGGAGCGGATGTGAACGTCGTGCGAAGGCTTCGCGGGTTTCGAGCGCCGGGCGGGCCGGCCCGCGGCCACGCGGCCGGCGACAAAGTAGATTTCGCCGCAGTCCGATCCGGAAAATCGACAATGGAGTCCATCGGCGGTGAGCCCGTTCGTCCTTTCGATGTGCCGGAAGGTCCGGCCGGGAGAGAGGAGTGAACATGCCCACCTACGTTGCACTGATCTACGGCGAGGATGCCGACTGGCTGGACGATGCCCACCGCGACCAGATGGCGGAGTACGCCGAGTTCGGGCAAGCTGCGGAGAAGGTCATCGTCGGAGGCCATGCCCTGCAGCCCACGAGCACGGCGACCACCGTGCGCGTCCAGGGCGGCAAGGGTGGCGACGTCGTCACCAGCGACGGTCCGTTCGCCGAGACGAAAGAGGTGCTCGGCGGCTTCTACGCGTTGGAGTGCGCCGACCTCGACGAGGCGATCCGTTGGGCGGCGCAGATCCCCGGCGCGTGGCGGGGCTCGATCGAGGTCCGCCCCGTGCTCGACTTGGGACCGGGCTGATTCACCCGCCTGATCGACTCGCCGAGACGATCCGGGTCGAGCGCGGGCGAGTCCTCGCCTCGCTGACCCGGGCGCTCGGCAGCCTCGATCTCGCCGAGGACGCGGTGCAGGACGCCGCCGTCGCCGCGCTCGAACGCTGGCCGCGAGACGGCGTCCCCGACGACCCGCGCGCCTGGTTGACCGTGGTGGCGCGCAACCGCGCCCTCGACCGCCTGCGTCGCGAAGCGAAGCGGTCGGGGAAGGAGGCCACGACCATGGAACTGTTCGGCGGTGAGCCGTCGCCGCTGCCCGACACCGTCGTGCGTGACGATCAGCTCCGGATGATCTTCACGTGCTGCCACCCTGCGCTCGCCCTCGAGGCGCGGGTGGCGCTCAGCCTGCGCACGCTGTGCGGGCTGTCGACGGCCGAGATCGCGAGGGCCCTCCTGGGGCCCGAGGCGACGATGGCCAAGCGCCTG
>DASUEW010000601.1:0-4422 GCA_036274875.1 Ilumatobacteraceae bacterium | reverse complement strand
GTTCTCGACGCCGGCGCACCGCTCGTCGAGCAGTTCGCGGCCGCCGGTTGACGCCACTGCGGATCTAGTAGCGGGCTCCTTGCCCGTGCCGGCGTGCGTCGGTCTGACCGCGCAGCCAAGTCAGGCGGTGGGAGCGTGTGGATTGCGGCATGATCGCTCGTGTGACGGTGTCGCTCGGGGATGTCGACTGGCCAGTGCGCACTCGCCGGCTGGTGATCCGGCCGGTGATCGACGACGACGAGGAGGCGATGTGGTCGTATCGCAGGCTCGAGGAGACATCGACGTGGTTGAACACCCAGTACCGCGACCGGGCGGAGTTCAGGGCGTGGTTCCAGGACCCAGCCGAGCGGGCGAACACGCTCGTCATCGAGCGCAGCGGGACGGTGATCGGCAACCTCCTCGTGCGCGTCGAGGATGCCTGGTCACAGACCGAGGTCCGCGAGCAGGCGGCGGGCACGCAAGCCGAGATCGGTTGGGTGCTGCATCCGGATCATGTCGGCCACGGCTACGCGACCGAAGCCGTGGGGGAGATCTTTCGGGTCTGTTTCGACCAGCTCGGTCTGCGCCGAGTGGTGGCCGGCTGCTTCGCCGCCAACATCGCTTCTTGGCAGCTGATGGAGCGGGTCGGGATGCGCCGAGAGCAGCACACCGTGCGCGACGCGTTGCATCGCTCCGGCGAGTGGATGGACGGCTACGGCTACGCCCTGCTCGCCGACGAGTGGCGCGCGCGGGCCGACCCGAGTTCCAACACTGAGCGACCCGGTTCGTGACGGCCGACCGGCGTTGGCGGACACCCGCCTGCCTCGTCCGCTCTGGGGGTGATCGTCGTTTGTGCAGCGCTATGTCGCGCCGAGCTCTCGGAGGCGGGTGGTGATGAGCGCGTGGACGAGGCCGTCAGGGAGTGGGTCGTCGATCGCGAATCGCAACGAGCCCTTCGAGGTCTCATACCCGGCAAGGTCGTCGCCGAGCTCGTCGAGCACTGAACCGCTATGGGGTAGATAGCTGAGGTGGCTCTTGAACGCTGCGAACCCGGCAACCGCGTGGCCGCGCACCTTGAACGCCGGCGCCCCGTAGGAGATGCACTGGTCGGCGTCGGGGACAACCGCCATGATCGACGTGCGCAGCCGCTCCAACGTGGCCCGCTTGGGCTCATCGAGCCCGGCAAGGTAGCTGTCGATCTCGTCGGATGACATGACGCCAGTTTCCCGCAATGTGCGACAACTCTAGGAGTCGAGGCTGGAGCGATCACGAGATCGGGCCGTGAAAGCAGAACCAGTTCACCCTGCGGGGACGGCTGGGGCTGGAGACGCTCTCGAACGTCCCCTCGAGGAGACCTTCGCAGATCAACTCCTCGACCGCGAAGCCGTCCTTGGGACGTGCATCTTGGCAGCGGCCGATGTGGTACGGGGTGAAGACGGGAGATCCGGCCTTCGATGCGCAGAGCATGTTGAGCACCTGGCGGCCGACCTCGGGGTCGCCCACGGCACTTGCTGGGCTGGTCGGGCCGGCGATGACGGCGCCCGCGAGGCCGAGTGCGGCGAGGCCGGTCACGGCGAGGGTACGGAAGCGAAGCATTGCAGTCTCCTTGTTGGTTGTCGGGTTGGTTGGCGGCGCCGCGGATCGGCCCGCAGCAGACCTGGCGTGAGGGCGATCGTCACGGTGTGAGGCCGAGCCTCACGCCTCAGGGATGACTGACCCCAAGAAACCTGCGAAGGAGAACACCCATGTCGCTGCCTCAGCTGACTGCCGACCGCCCGTTCCTGACCGACGGCGGTCTGGAGACCACCCTCGTGTTCCACCAAGGACTCGACCTGCCCGACTTCGCCGCCTTTCCCCTGCTCGACTCCGAGCAGGGGCGGGCCGGCCTGGCCGCCTACTACACGCCGTACCTGGATCTCGCCGAGCGCCTCGGCGCCGGGTTCGTCTTCGACACGCCCACGTGGCGGGCCAATCTCGACTGGGGCGCTCGCCTCGGCTACGACGCCGTCCGCTTGGCCGCCGTCAACCACCGCGCGGTCGAGTTCGTGTCGTCGCTCGTCGTCGAGCGGCCGGGCGTCACGGCGGTCGTCAACGGTGTGATCGGCCCTCGGGGCGACGGCTACGTGGTCGGGGCGACGATGTCGGCCGCCGAAGCGGCCGCCTACCACGCCTTGCAGGCCCGCGCCTTCGCCGAGGCGGGTGCCCAGATGATTTCCGCCATCACGATGACCTACGCCGAGGAGGCGATCGGCGTCGCCCGGGCGGCCGCCGCCGTCGGCCTGCCCGCCGTGATCTCCTTCACGGTGGAGACCGACGGCCGCCTGCCGTCCGGCCAGACGCTCGGCGACGCCATCGCCCAGGTCGACGACGCCTGCCGCGTCGGCCCCTCCTACTACATGGTCAACTGCGCCCACCCGACGCACTTCTCGAACCAGCTCGACGCTGGCGCACCATGGCTGGCGCGGGTGCACGGCGTGCGGGCCAACGCTTCGCGCCTGAGCCACGCCGAGCTCGACGAGGCCACCGAGCTGGATCGCGGCGACATCGAGGAACTGGCGGCGCTGTACGCGTCGATGTGCTCGATGATCGACCTGCGGGTCGTCGGCGGGTGCTGCGGTACCGACCACGAGCACGTCGCCACCATCGCCAGCGCTCTCGACCAATCGGCGGTGTCCCGATGAGCCGGGTGTTCGAACCCTTCGTCGTGTCCGACGGTGAGGGGGTCCGATCGTCGTGCTCGTGCACGGCGGTTGGACGGATCACCGCACCCGGGACCTCGCAACCGCCGCCAGCCAATTCGTTTCCAATGCAACTTCTCTTGTGACCATGGAGGTCCTGACATGACAACGACCCTGCACACCCGCCACGGGCTCTGGGTGGACGACCGGGGCGATGGCCCGCCCGTCCTGCTCATCGCCGGTCTCGGCGATCCTGCTGAGGCCTGGATGTTCCAGCAGGAGGGGCTCTCCTCCCGCTACCGCACCATCGCCTTCGACAACCGCGGCGTCGGCCGCTCGCCGCTGCCCGACACCCCACTCGCGGTGGCCGGGATGGCCGACGACGCCGCCACCATCCTCGACGAGCTCGGGATCGAGCGGGCCGACATCGTCGGGTTCTCGGGCGGGAGCGTCACCGCCCAGGAGCTGGTGATCCGCCACCCCGAACGGGTGCAGAGCCTCGTCCTCATGGGAACCTTCGGCAAGGGCGACCGCTACTTCGACGCCGCCGTCCGCATGTTCACCTGGATGATCGACAGAGCGCCCGACCCGCGCGCGTTCCTGGAGGCCTTCTTCCTGTGGATCTACACTGCCGAGGCGCACGAGAGCGGATTCGTGGACCAGCTGATCGAGGAGGCGCTGGCGTTCCCCCACCCGCAGTCGCCGGAGTCGATGCACCAGCAGCTCGCCGCCTGGGCGAACCACACCACGCTCGACCGTCTCGGGCAGGTCACGGCACCGACGCTCGTGATCGCCGGCGGGAAGGACCTCGTCTGTCCGCCACACCTCGGCAAGGCGGTCGCCGACGCCATCCCAGGCGCCCAGTTCGAGGTGTGGCCGGAGGCCGCCCACCAACCCTTCCAGGAGGATCCCGAGAAGTTCAACGCGAGACTCGAGGCATTCTGGGAGAGCATCCAGCGCTGACTCGCCCTATTTCCAGTCGCAGTCGCTGGTTGGCTCGGTGTCGTCGGGTCGCTCGCCGTCTGAGTTGTGGAACGGTGCGGCGAGGCTGACCGCGACGGCTGTTCCATCGCCCTGGTTGAGCGGCTCGCGGATCTCGATCGAGAGACTTGCCTCGAAGTCGTCGAGCCATTTTCGGCCGCCGATGCGGACACTGTCGGTGAGGTTGCTCTCGATGCACTGGATGGTGATCATCCTCCAGCCTCCTGCTTCTACGGCATCCGCATAGTCGCGGCCGATCGCTTCTAACGACGTGTCGGCGGGGAGCTCGAGCCGCAGGAGTGCACCGTTCGGGCCGCCGTCGACGAACTGTGGGTTCTCGTCTTCGCTGACCAGTCCAATCGGCTCTTGCACGACGGCGGCTCGGTCGGGTCGCTTGGCCATGATCGGATCGGCCAGGAGCTGTTCAACGCGTTCTTCGTCAACCTGGTTGGAGGCGCGTAGCTGGCCATGTCGTCGACTATTCCCGGTCGTCGCTATTGTGAATCTGTCGTCGCGCGCTTCGCGGCGTCGGCGGGCTCGGCTCGAGCAGGCGATCGAGGCCACCACAGTGATCCCGGTCCGCGATGGCCCTTCCGCGGAGCGATCTATCCTGCTCGCATGCCGCTCAAGCCAGGTGACAAAGCCCCCGACTTCACCCTGCTCGACCAAAACGGCGAGCCGGTGTCGTTGGCGTCGTTCACCGGCCGCAAGGTTCTCGTGTACTTCTACCCGAAGGCCGACACGCCGGGGTGCACGATGCAGGCGTGCGGTCTTCGCGACATCG
>DASUEW010000600.1:0-3339 GCA_036274875.1 Ilumatobacteraceae bacterium | reverse complement strand
CGGCCCCGATCCCGACGATCGCCAGCAAGGCCAGTATCCGCTTGACGCCGGCGAGGCGGCCGAGGAACTTGCCGCGCGCGAGGCGCGCGCTCCGCGCTGCGTTGCGGCCGCCCGAACTGCGACCGGGACGGCCTGGTCGATCGCCGGCGGCGACGATCCCCTTCGCCCGCTTCGGCCGGCGTCTGAACCAACGCGTGCGGGCGACGGTGGCCTCGGCGAGCGTCGATCCACATCGCCGGCAGTAGTTGCGGCCCGGATCGTTGCCCTCGCCACACGCGCCGCACACGAGGTCGCCGGGGTTGATCTTGCGGCTGGGCGCCTGCTTGGTGACCTTCGGTCGCGGCAGTGTCGGCTGCGGGTGTTGTGCCTCCGGCGTGCGCGGCGTGACCGACGTCCGTGCGTCAGACGGTTGGAGCGGGTCGGGCTTGGCCACCAGCGCCGCCGCCCGTTCGTCGCCGGTACGCGGTGGCGCCGCCGTGTCGCCGGCCGGCGAACCGGTCGGCGCCCGCGTCAACGGCGCACCCGAACCCGGTGGACTGAGCGCGGTGCCGGCTGCCGGAGCACCTCCCGACGGCGGCGGGAGGTCAGTGCCGCTGATCGCGTGTCGGATCCTCGTCACCAGACCGGGCTGGGCGGCGGGGGCGGCCTCCTCGGACTCCGGTTCGGGACCGCCGATCCGCTCACCGGAGTACTCGAGGAACGCCGGGCAGTTCCCGCAGAACAGGTCGTCGTCCTCGTTCTGATGACCACATTGCTTGCAGATGATCACAGTTCGTTCTTACTCCGGCGATGGATCGGCCGTCGGTGGTGGCGGCGGCAGGTCGGCCGGGCGTCGCCGCCGTGCGGGATGGATCTCGACCCGGTGGGCAACGTGCGCCGGCTTGTTCGTCACCACCAGATTCTCCAGCCTGCGCACGTCGACGGAGCCCTCCTCGACGGCGAGTTGCACGACCACCGTCGGCTGTCCGGACCCTGGCAACGCGGCGCCCGGCGCCGCCGACCACGCCACTCCCCCGCTGTCTTCGACGGACGGACGCACGCCGACGTAGAGCTCGACCAGATCGGCCAGGCCCTCGACCGTGCCGCGCCGCTCGTACAGCTTGACCGCGCGCGAGACGAGCTCGCGCCGCCGCTCCTCCGGCCACGTCTGGTCGAGCTCGATTCCGACCCATCCGGCCAGCCATTCGACGAAGTCGACCGGAGCGAGCGCCGGGTCGAGGTAGGCCCAGAAGTTGTCGATCGTCGAGGGCACCGGGGCCAGCACCGCGTCGAGGCCGTCACAGAGCCGCTGCGCGAACGCGTCGTCGTGGAACATCGCCGGCAGCGACTGCCCAAGGGGTGTGCGCACCCCGAGTTCGTCGAGCTGCCCCCTGGCGCTCGTCACGACTCCACCAGCACCTGGTGCTCGTAGCTGAACACGAGCGAGTTGCGGTCGATGGCGAGCCGCTGCACGTGTTCGCCACGCTCGCCCGTGACGGGATCAGCGGCGAACAGGCGGGCGTCCTCGATGATCTCGACGCCCGGCAACCGCTGGAGAACGGAGTACACCTCACCCACGTGGATCGGCCGACCGAACGGCCAGCCGTCGCCGTCGGGACCACCGCGGGTGGGATGGAAGTAGCCGTACAACGCGTCCAGACACTCGTCACGCAGCGCGTCGACGGCGAACCGGCGCCGGGCTCGAACCCGGGCGACGACCGTGACACCCTGGTAGCGGGGTGGCTCGACGACGACACGCGCCCCCACCGTGCGTCGCTGGTCGAGCTCGGCCGCGATGCGCGTCAGCGAATGATCGTCCGGCACGAGCTGCTCGAACCGCAAACGGCCGTCGCCTCGGTCGGACACGGCGGGGACCACCAGCACCCGCACACCACCCGTACCACCTTCATCGTCGTCGACCGCGAGGGCCCGCACGCGTGCGATCTCGGGCGCGGCCTCGCGAGCGAGCTGCTCGTAGTCCTCGGCGGTCACCGCACGGTTGCGGGTGCGGAGCACGATCGGGCCTCGCACCTTGGCGTTCTCGAGGTCCTCGCCATCGATCCCGCCGACCGCGGCGAAGCGGTTGACGACGCTGTCGACGGTGGGTATCGACGAACGCAGGACCGTGATCGCGCCGGCGGCCACGTTTGCCCGCCTCCCACCGCCCGTGCGATACCCGCGGATTCGCAGCGCGGCACCTTTGGGGGGCACGGCGCCGTACGCGCGCAGTGTCCCGTCGGCAAGCCGGACGGCCGGGCCGAAGATGATCTCTCCGGCGGTGGCGTCGAGCTGGAAATGGCGGTCGTCGGCGGTCGACTCGGCGAATGTGGTGACCGCCCGCCACTCCTGCCAGCCATCGCCCGATGCGACGTCGACGACCACGTCCTGGCCGGGTACGACGGGCGCCTGCTGGAGCTGGAAGCGCTGGCCGGGCACGCCCTCGGACACGCCGATCACCTCGTCGGTGACGATCTCGGCGTTGACGGCCTCGGCGGTGCCACCCGACGTGAAGCCCGACAACGACGCGATCCGCGGCGACGCCGAGTAGGCCGGTTGACCCTCCCGCGGGGCGAGCACGCGGGCGCGTACCCACCCGGCCCTGGTCGAATCGATGACCGAGACCTCGTGCGTGCGCGGGACATGGATCACGACGTCGCCGGCCCGGTTGAGCCCGCCCGTCGTGTCGCGCTCGACGTCGCAGCGGCGCCAGTCGTTGCCGACCCACGCCTCCCACACGAGCGGCGGGTCGGTCGGGTCGACACCGATCCCTTCGATCTGGCAGTCGAACCGCAGCGTCACCGCACAACGGGGCACGGCCTCCGACAGTCCAACGAACAGCACGTCGTCGGGCTGGGGCACGTCGGCGAAGCAGAAGAACGGCTGCCCGCCGGCACGCGCCGCGTCGTGGTCGCGCACGACACCATCGGCGGCGAGCGCACTCGCGACGTGCTCGACGTCGCACGGAACGATCGCCAGGTCGTGTGTCGTCGTGAAGTTGATCGACTCCTCGGTCGGAGTGCGCAATGTGGCGATCTCGGTTCCGATCGGCACGGTCAGCCGGTCCGTCGCCGCCGATGCGAGCCAGAACGTGACCTCGACGTTGGCGGCCGTCGGCGGGAAGAGCTGAACCCCGATCAGCTCGAGGAACTTCACGAAGTGCCGGTCGGGCACCCGGTTCAGTCGATACAGCAGCAGGTCCGTCATCCACGCAAACGTCTCGATCAAGGTGACCCCGGGATCGGAGACGTTGTGATCGGTCCATTCCGGGCAGCGTTGCTGGACGAGACGTTTGGCGTCGTCGACGAGATCCTGGAACGAGCGGTCGTCGAGGTGCGGCGCTGGAAGGGCCACGGTCATTCC
>DASUEW010000599.1:0-3063 GCA_036274875.1 Ilumatobacteraceae bacterium | reverse complement strand
CCAAACCCGGCGAACCGTCTGCTCCAGATGCCAGCGCCGCTGCATCTGACGCAGACAGAACGGGGGGGTCACCGGAGACGGTCGACGAGGAGTCCGAGGCGTTCCATGACGCCGGGCTCGCCGGTGCCGGCGACGCTGAGGATCATCGTGCCGACGCCGGATTCGCGGTAGCGCTCGATCCTGGCGAGGTGATCGTCGATCGTGCCGGCGTTGACGTCGCTGGCGAAACGTTCCGCCGGGCGGCGCTTGGGGCGCAGCCGGTCGACCAGCTCGGAAACGTCGCCACGGTCGCGGCCGACGAGCACGGTCGACAGGTGTGAGACCTCGATCGCCGCCGGATCTCGACCGACCTCATCGCAGTGGCGGTGGAGGATGGCGACCTTGCGCCGCACGACGTCGGGCTCGCCGAACAGGTTGCACGCGTCGGCGAGCTCGGCGACGAGACGCAGGGTCTTGCGCTCGCCCGATCCGCCCACCCAGATCGGCACATGTGCCTGCAACGGCCGCGGGTAGCACATCGCCTCCTCGACGAAGACCGTCCGACCCTCGAATCGTGGCGATCCCTTGCCCCACATCAACGGGAGCAGGCGCAGGGCGTCCTCGAGCCGTGCATAGCGCTCGGCACGGGACGGGAACTCGATGCCGAGCGCGGCGTACTCCTGCGCGAACCAGCCGAGTCCGAGGCCGCAGATCGCCCGCCCGTTCGACAGCACGTCGAGCGTGGCGACCGCGTCGGCGAGCACGGCCGGGTGGCGAAGGAACGCCGGTGAGACGAGGACGCCGAGGCGGATCCGCTCGGTGACTCCGGCCAGCCAGGCGAGCGTGGTGTACGGCTCGGGCAGGTTCTGCCACGCCGGGCCGACCTGCGGGATCTGGCGCAGGTGGTCCATCACCCACACGTGCTCGACGCCGGCGGCCTCGGCCTCGGTGACGATCCGCTCGAGGTTCTCGGCGAGGTGCGCCGGACCGCCCGGCCACTCGAAGCTCGAGAGCTGCAATCCGATCCGCATCCCGTCGGGGGATGGCGACGCGGATGGCGAGCTCCCTGGCGAGGTGGTCGTGAGCGGTGCACGTTCCGACGATCGGGTCGGTGCCAGTGCGGCGGGAACGAGCGCCACCGGATCGGGAGTGACGATGTCGTGCCACGCCTCGGCCGCGACGTCGGACCTGACATCCGGCCATCGGCGGAGTTGGTTGGCTACGACGTCGGCACGCACCGCGATCTCACGGCCGCTGTTGCGGCGACGGCACTCTTGGGCGGCGGTGTCGAACACGACCGCGACACACGGCATGCCGGCGGCCGCCGCTCGCTCGCGCCACCGCCGGCGCTGGTCGGCGTCGAGACCGAGCGTGTCGATGACCGTGGTGAGCCGGCGGCGGAGGCGACGGGCAACGACGTCGTCGAGCAGCTCGAACGCGTCGGTCGACGCCGCGAGGTCGTGCTCGGCCTCGCCCACGAGGGCGCGCAGCGCGTCGCTCGACACGATCTGCGCCGGCTCGAACCATCGTCGGGCCCACGTCGACTTGCCCGACGCGACCGGCCCGACGAGCACGACCACGCACGGCGACGGCAGCGCCAGCGGCTCGTCGTTCGGCCTCTCGGTCATCGATCAGCCACGCTACGCGGCTGCCCGGTCCTCGTTCTCGGCGACGCACCTGGTCGCGACGGAGGTTCGTTCTCGCTCAGGCAGAGGCGTTGCGGCCGGCCTTTTTGGGAATGCTCTCTGCCGGGACTGCAGTACCGGGCAGCCCTACAGATTGTTCGAAAGGCAACATCCGAATGCGCAACAACCCCAGATCCGGCTTCCTGGGCCCCCTCGTGTTGGGGGGGATCCTCGTCGTCGGTCTGCTCTTCGTGGCGGGCTTGGTCAGCTTCAACCTGAACCCGTTCAAGACCGAGAGCAAGGACCATTCGCCGCCGCCGATCCTGATGGAACTGCGCGAGATGACGGACCTCCACGCGGCTCAGGCCGAGTTCGAGGTCGTGATCGACGACGAGAAGGACGTCCGCTACATGCCTGCGGTGCTGGCCGGCGAGCGGGTGCAGTTCGTCGCCATCGGCACCGTCGACGCGGTCGTCGATCTGTCGACGCTGCCGGCCGACGCGATCGCGTACGACGAGAAGAACAACTCCGTCGTCGTGACGCTGCCCTCGCCGACGATCGCCGATCCGGTGATCGATCACGAGCAGAGCCACGTCATGAACCGCGACCGCGGGCTGTTCAACCGGCTCGGCGGCCTGTTCTCGGACAACCCGACGAGCGAGGCGGCGCTGTTCGAAGCGGCGAGCGAGAAGATGGCCGACGCCGCGGCCCAGAGCGGTCTCGTCGCGATGGCCGAGAAGCACGTCGAGGACGTGCTCGAACGGACGATCACTCGTCTCGGCGTCGATGAGGTCGACGTGCAGTTCGAGTCACCTCCCATCCGGTAATCGCTCGGCGATCGGGGCAGGGCGCGGCGACAGGTCGGTTTCCTCTCCTACGATCTGGGCGCACACAGGGGGCAGGAGGTGGAATGCGCAGGTCGACGCTGGCTGCCGCCGTGCTCGTCACGACCCTGTGCGCGTGCAGCGGGGACGACTCGGCCGACGACACCACCCCAACCGCGGTGTCGGATACGTCGCCAGCGCCGTCGACCACCGAGGGCGTCGGCGTCACCGACCCCACCCAACCCGTCACCCCTGCGCCGACGACGACCTCCACGACGACGACGACCACCACGACGACGCTGCCGCCCCCGACGGTCGAAGAACAGATCGCCGCCGACTACCAGCTGGTCTACGACGGCTACTGGGCATGCCTGCGCGCACCCTTGAACTGCGACACATCGTGGGAGATGGCCGGGACCGAGTCGGCGATTGCGATGCAGGCAACAATGCAAGCGCTCGCTGACCGCGGGCGTTACGTCGGCGATGAGGATCCCGGCTATTTCGTGATCGAGTCAATCACGGTTGGGTCGGATGGCATGACTGCCGACGTCGTGTCGTGCTGGCGTTCGACGGCCATCCTCTACGGCCCTCCCGTCGACGATTCACGCCCGGTCGGACCGGACAACCCGGCAACT
>DASUEW010000598.1:0-2938 GCA_036274875.1 Ilumatobacteraceae bacterium | reverse complement strand
GACGTCGGGGAGTTCGACGAGGAGCTGTTCCTGTACTACGAGGACACCGACCTCGCCTGGCGTGGGCGGCTGCGCGGCTGGCGGTACCAGTACGTGCCGACATCGGTGATCCGCCATCGCCACGCCCAGTCGTCCGGCGCCTGGTCGCCGACGTTCCGCTTCTACACGGAGCGCAACCGGATGCTCGTGCTCGCCAAGAACGCGCCGGCCCGGTTGGCGCTGCGGGCGATCCTCGGAGCCACGAAGCGGCTGGTGGTCACATTCGTGCGCCAGGTCGTGCTGCGCCCGTTCGTGCTCCGTCTGCCGGTGCGCGCCGAGGCCGCCCACCAATGGCGAGTCGTGCGCAGCTACACCGCCAAGCTGCCGGCGATGCTCCGGGCCCGCCGGTCGGCTCGCCCGTCGGTGGACCGCGGCTCGCTGCTGTCGTGGATGGTCACGAAGTGAGGCACAACTGCGCTTTGGTCACCGAAATCGGCCTCACCGACCGGTCGCGCGGTGACCAAGGCGACGTCGGGACCGCTCGGGGCGGGACGTGAGCGCGTTGCGGGTCGGCGTGTACGACCTGTACTGGGCGACGTACGGCGGCGGCGAGCAGGTCGACGGGACGATCGCCCAGGTGCTCGCCGAGGCCGGACACGACGTGACGTTGCTCGGACCACGGCCGCCCGACGTCGAGCGCACACAGGAGCGTCTCGGTGTCGACTTGTCGGGCTGCGACCACCGCGTCGTCGTCGACGACGACGCGGCGTCGGCTGCCAGCTCCGACTTCGACGTGTTCGTGAACGGCACGTACCTGAGCCGCGCCGTCAACCACGCCGAGCTCGGCTACTACTACGTGCACTTCCCGCAGGTGCCGCAACGCCAGGTCGACCGGATCCGCAACCGGATCTACATCGGTGCTGTGAAGGGGCTCGGATCGATCTCGAGGCGCGAGCTCCCGCTGCGTCTGCGCGAGGTGCAAGCCGGGTTCGACCGTCGCATCGCCCGTACGCACTTCATCCCCAGCTATCGCCGCTTCCTCGCCAACTCGGGCTTCACCGCCGAGTGGGTCGAGCACCTGTGGGGAGTGATCGCCGACGTGTTGTACCCGCCGGTGCGGCCGTCGGTGCAGCCGGGGGAGAAGCGCAACCTGGTGCTGAGCCTGGGTCGGTTCTTCGATCCCGTCCACGGGCACAGCAAGAAGCAGCTCGACCTGCTCGACGCGTTCGTCGAGATGGAGCGGTCGGGGGCCGCCGATGGTTGGGAGTTGGCGCTCGTCGGTGGCGGCGGTCCGGCTGACCGCGAGTACGCGCTCGCGTGCAAGCGGGCGGCCATCGGACACCGCGTCGAGGTGCACATCAACGCACCCGGCGCACTCGTCGAGCAGCTGCTGGGTGAGGCGTCGATCTACTGGCACGCCGCCGGCTTCGGGGAGGACCTCCGTCGTCATCCGGATCGCTTCGAGCACTTCGGCATCGCGCTGGTGGAGGCGATGGCTGCCGGCGCCGCACCCGTCGTGTACGGCGCGGCCGGACCGGCCGAGATCGTCCGCGACGGCGTCGACGGCGACCACTGGCGCGCCCGCTCCGAGTTGATCGCGATCACGACCGGGCTGATGCACGACCCGGAGGCCCGCCAAGCTCGCGCCGACGCCGCCCGCCGCAGGGCCGACGACTTCTCCGCCGCCCGCTTCACGCACGATCTGCTCGACTTCGTCGCCCGCGACGTCGCCTGAAACCCGAACTGTCTGCTTCGTTGGAACCGTCGCTGCGCCTGAAGCAGACAGTTCGGGGGGTTACCCTCTATGACGAGTCGCGACGGCACTCCCAGACGACGAACTGGTGGCACGGGAGGATGCCGAGCCGACGGGCGTGGCGATCGGTGAGCACTGGCTCGAGATCAGCGTGGATGACGTCGCGACGGATGCTCCGGAGATCGAACTCGCCGCTCTGATCGGGCGCGTCGGCCGAGCTCGCTACGAGCTGTCGGGCGAACTCGTTCGGCACGAGGACCCGGACCGCGAAGCCGCTGGTGCGAAGCGTGGTCGTGAGGTCCCAGCCGAAGCGCCAATAGACCTTCGTGTTGTCGGCGTGGAACTCCGGTTCGAGGGGTGGTGCCGTCGTGCCCTGCAGAAGCGGCACCTGCAGGTACATCCGCCCTCCGGCGGGCAGGATCCGATGGATCTCGGAGAGCGCCAGCCGGGTATCAGGGACATGCTCGAGAACATGCGGCGTGATGAGGACGTCGATCGAGCCGTCCGGAAGGTCGATCTTCTGGAGGTCGAGCGCGATGTCAGCGAGGTGCGCGCCCAGATCGAAGTCGCTCGACCGATACGAGAACCACCGGCGCATCGCGGCCCGGTACTCGCTACCGAGTCGTGGGCTCGTCTCCAACACCCTGAGCGTGCCGCGCCGTGGCGTTCGGCTGGCGAAGCACCAGAACAGGAATCGGTCGCGAGCGATCGAGCCGCAGGTCGGGCACACCGCTGATTCGGAGTGCGCGTCGCCTTCGAATCCCTCACCGGCCCAGCCGCAGATGTTGCACCACGCCGCGGTGCGTCCCAGTCGCGCGCCGATGCGCTGCACACGCGGTCGTGACCTGTCCCACCACGGGCGTGGTGCGGCGAGCCCGAATCTGCGAGCCACCGGCCGCAGTACCCGCTTGACGATCGACGGCGTCGCTGAACGCACCCGCGTCAGCACGCCATCCGAGTCTGGTTGCGGGGTCATCCCGCCAGTGTGTCAGCCGACGTCGCCGGGTTCTCAGGTCACGTAGCCGAACACATCGATGATGAGATTGGCGCCGGCCTCGCCGTTGCTCACCGAGATCGAACCATCCCCGCCGATACCGACCATGACCATGTTCGGCACGTTCTGCCCTGCCGCGTTGAAGTTCACGTTCGAGGCAAGTGGTACGGCGGCCGCGGTCGGGTACACGGTGAAGAACCCGTAGCCGGCGG
>DASUEW010000597.1:0-2123 GCA_036274875.1 Ilumatobacteraceae bacterium | reverse complement strand
GTGGACGGTTGTCGGTGGCGGGTCAGCCGGGTGCGTGCTCGCCGCACGTCTGAGTGCCGACCCGTCGAACGAGGTGACCTTGTTGGAATCGGGTCCAGCGCGCCGCTCCGACGACCGTGTCGGCGGTGGTGACGTCGACGGCCTCGACGAGGGTCCGAGCTTTTTCGAGGATCTCGCCGATCCCGAGCGCACCCACCGCGATCTCACTGCGATTCGCGTCGACGGTCAGCCGCCGACGCGCTACATGACAGGTCGAGGGCTCGGTGGCTCGGGTGCCGTGAACGCGATGATCGCATTGCCCGGAGGACCGTTCCTCGCCGACCACCTCGTCGGAACCGAGCTGGCACCGGAGTACGAATGGGGTGCGGTCGACCGGGCGCTCGTCGCCGCCGACCCCGACGCCGGGCCGGTCCCGCTCACTCGCCGGGACGGGCGCAGGGTCACGGTGGTCGAGGCCTACCTCGACCCGATCCGTTCCCGGCCCAACCTCGAGATCTTGAGCGACGTCCACGTCGACCGGGTCGTGTTCGACCACCGCAGGGCAATCGGCATCGAGACGGCCGAGGGAGTCCAGATCGCCGCCGAACAGGTGGTGGTCAGCGCCGGCGCGATCCACAGCCCGGCGATCCTCCTGCGGAGCGGTGTCGACACTCCCGGCGTCGGCGAGGGCTTGAAGGACCATCCATCGGCGCCGATCGCGCTGCGACTCATCGCTGATGCCATCGCCGATCCGTCGTCGACGGTGGCGACGACGATGCTCCGACGCGACGGTCTGCAGGTGCTGCCGATGAACCACCTCGGTGCGCGAGCGCGCGGCTACGGGCTGCTCATGCCGGCCGTGATGAACGTGCACAGCGCGGGACGCGTCTCGCTCGTCGACCCGGATCCGCATGTCCATCCGCACGTCGAGTTCCGCATGTTGTCGGATCCGGCCGATGTCGCGGCGCTCGTCAAGGGGGTCGAACTGACACTGGGGCTCCTGCGACACCCGGCATTCGAGGCGATCGTCACGTCTGCGCTCATCGACGACCGGGGCACGACCGTCGACGCCCTCGACTCGCCCGAACGGATCGCCGAGTGGCTCCCGACGAGCGTCGGCGACTACGTGCACGCGTCATGCACGTGCCGGATCGGTGTGGTCGTCGACGACGACTGCCGTGTCAACGGTTACAGCGGGTTGTACGTGTGCGACGCGTCGGTGTTCGCCGACATCCCGCCGGTCAACACCCACATCCCGACCGTGATGCTCGCCGAGACGATGGCCGCGCGCTGGCTGGCCCGTCCCGCCTAGCTCCGATCCGGGGTTAGACGAGCGATAAGAGCTCGTCCATCGACTCGTGGAGGAGCTCGGTCATCGCCCACACGTCGGGCACGAGCTCGCGATCGGCGAGGAGGCCGAAGTCGAGGTTCCCGTTGTAGCTCTGCACGGTGATGTTCAGGCCCTGGCCGTCGGCCAGCGCCGAGACCGGGTAGAAGTGTTCGAGCTTGGCGCCGGCCGCGTACAGCGGGATCGACGGCCCTGGCACGTTCGAGATGACGACGTTGAACGGCGGGTTCATGCGATCGGCGATCCGCAACCGGCTGTACATCCGCATCGCCCGCGCCGCGATCGCCGGAGGGGCGAACTGGGTGAAGTCCTGCAACGTCTCGGCCGGGATCGCGGAGAAGTTCTCCTTCGCCGATGTCATGCTGCGTTGCACTCGCGCCAGTCGCTTGCCCGCGTCGGCCTCGTTGGTCGCCAGGTCGGCGAGCACCGCCGACACCCTGTTCGAGTAGCTGTCGGACTCGGCACCCGAGCGGACGCTCACCGGCACCATCGCGATCAACGACTCGTCGGGCAGGCAGTCGTGCTTCTGGAGGTAGCGCCGCAGCGTCCCGGAGCAGATCGCCATCACGACGTCGTTGAACGTGCACCCCGTTGCCCGCCGCACCTGCTTCGCCGATTCGAGTTCGATGGTGGTGTAGGCGAACCGCCGGTGGGGTGAGATCGACCGGTTCCACGGCGTCCGCGGCGCCGCTGTCGGTGGCAGGTGCGGCGGCCGGTCGACCTCGGACTCCGAGCCGCGCCGCAGGCGCGAGCGCATCAGGGATCCGACCGGTCCCGGCATCGGCTGGGCGATGAG
>DASUEW010000596.1:0-2318 GCA_036274875.1 Ilumatobacteraceae bacterium | reverse complement strand
ACTGGCGAGGCACCGATGGTCATCGACGGCGACGTCGCCCGGGCGACGATCGGTCCATTCGCACCGGAGACCCTCGCCTCAGGTGTCAGCTACGAGGTCTTGGTGTACGTGACCGACATCGACTCATCCGGTGATCTGCAGGCCTTCCGATCTCCGCCCGTGGTACTTCGCAACTGCTCACCGTGAGGGCGCCGAGACGTTCGATCAGCCGAGATGGAGGGCGTGCCGGCGACGACGTACGACGGCAGTCGCACCGGCGAGCACGGCGGCGACCACGATCGCGGCGCCAACGATCAGCGCCGTGGGCCCGTTGTCAGAACCGGTCTCAGCGCCGGCTATGGCCGCGGATGTAGTCGTGGTCGTGGGCGGTTCGGTGGACGTCACGCCCGAGGTGGCGGCTGAGCTCGTCGGCGGCTCGGTCCCCGTGACGGTGGCAGCGGGAGTGGTCGGTGGTTCGGGTGGCGCGACGGAGGTGGTCGGGGCGGGCTGGGGTGCGGCAGCGGGGCCGGCGGGCACGGCCACCACGGTGTGGACACGAGCGATGCTGGGCGCGAGGAGCCGGCGGTCGCGGCCGTCGAGCGTCATCGACACGACGCCGTCCTCGCCGGCGGCGTAGAGGCGCTCGCCCGCCACGGCCACGGCGAAGGTCTCCGTCAGGTCGGCGACGGATGACTGCACCATGCCGTCGAGCGTGATGACGTCGACGATCGTGGATGGGAGACCCCAGACGACGAGCAGGCGGTCGCCGTCCATCCACGTGACCGAGTCGACGAGACGCGGATCGGGTAGCGCGACAGTGGCGAGGACCGCTCCGCCGGCGTCGAGCACGACGAGCCGGTCGTCGGGAGCGGCGGGATCGCCTCGTGAGTGGAGAGTCGGGTTGGATGTGGCGATCACGGCGATCCTTCCGGTGGCCGTGTCGACGGCAACGTACCGGCCGCCGAGACCGTCGGGCAGCTCGGTCAGCAACTGGCGGCTCCCGTCGGCCAGCGTGATCCGTTCGAGCAACGTGCCGTGCTCGCCGGTGAGCAGGTACCCGGTCGTCCCATCGGGAGCGACTGCGAAGCCCCAGCCGTGGTCGATGTGGTACGTCGTCGACGAGGCGCCGTCGACCCAGACCACGACGTTGTCGGCACCGCCATCGCCGTAGCCGCTCGCCGAGACGAGGAAGGCGACGTTTCCGTCGGGCGATGTGCAGTGGAAGCCTCGGGTGTCGGTGATGCTCGGAAAGATGCCCGCCGGGCGTTCCGGCAGGGTCGCCGTCCCGACCGCCAGCAGCGTCGAAACGTCCCGCCGCACGACGCGCGCTTCGCCCTCCGGACCGAACGTCGTACCGACGATGATGGTCGATCCAGGGCACACGCGAACGTTCCACATCTCGTCGGTGGTGTCGCCGAGTCCCCACGCCGCCAGGTTCCCGCCGTCGTCGAACGACGCGAGCATCGCCGGGCCTGACCGCCCGGCCGCGATGAGCGCCACGGGACCGCTTCCGGTCGGTGCCGCCACGGTCCCTGGTGCGCGCAGTTCGTCGGGAAGCCACACGCCACCGCACCCACTGGTCGTCCAGCGTCTGCTGTCGCCTTGCAGCACGATCCCGACGAGCTCGCCGATGTCGACCTGGGCGCCACAGTCGCCGTCGCCCTCGCCCGTCCACACGTCGATCCTCGATGGCAGCTCACCCTTGACGACCTCGGCCACGTCGAACGTCAGCACCACGGGCGTCGATCCGGGCGAGCCCTCGACGCGGCGGTCCACCGCGGTGCCGACGAAGGCTGCCGTGCCGTCGGCGACCGCACTGTCGAGTGTGTACGCGATGCACGAACAGGCTGCAGCCTCGTGGTCCTCGACGAGTGCAGTGGCCACGAGAAGGAACGACACCACCGCGAGCACGGCGCCCAGCCGTCTGGTCCACCTCATCCGTGGCAGGCTTCCGACACGCCGCATGATCTCCTCCGCTCGGACGACTCGGTCTCTCTTGTACATGACGTGGTGCCCGCCGGAAGTTGGGTGAGCACTCCGACGACGTCGAGGTCGTACTCCCTGTAACTGATGTACGTGCCGCGCAGCCACAGCAGCGCCGCGTACTCAGCTTCCCCAGGCGGGATGATCGGACGGATGTTGTCGACCGTCGAGTCGGCGGTGACTGCCGTCCATGACCAGCTCGCGCCGTCGTCGACGGTGACCCCCTCGAACAGTTCGTAGTGGCGGTGGCCGTCGCGACCGCTGATCAGCGGGCGCCCGGTGACCGGGTGGGCGTCGGTCGAGATGACGAGCCGATTCGGGTCGCGCGGATCGAGCGCGACCAGGCCCGTGTAGTC
>DASUEW010000595.1:0-2062 GCA_036274875.1 Ilumatobacteraceae bacterium | reverse complement strand
GGTCGAGGAGAGGAGACCGCCATGCACGGCTACGTGATCCGCAAGCGAAACCGCTACTACGCAGTCATCTACGAAGGCCTGGACCCTGTGACCGGTAGGGTTGGCCACTGGACGGGGTTCCATCTGTCGGCGCCCGTGCGGCTGTGGGTGTAGGTTGTCGCGCGAGCGGGTAGCAACGCCAGGGGGTTGACGTGAATCGTGGGATTCGTGGTCGCCGCGCTCGGGTCGCAGCGCTGGCGCTCTGTTCGTTCGCTGTTGTTCCGCACGCCGCGGTGGCTGCGCCCGCACCCGCGGCACGTGCGGCTCCGGAGATCATCACGGTTTCGACGCGGGCCGAGTACGTGTCGGGCGGCGATGTGCTCGTCGAGGTTCGCACCCACGATCGAGGCGCCGCCAGGCACCTTCGGATCGAGGTCGACGGTCGCGACGTCCTGTCGTCGTTTCGCGAGATGCCCGACGGCTCGCGGCTCGGTCTGCTGACTGGGCTGAGCGTCGGGTCGCACACGATCGTCGCCAGGGCGAACGGATCGGGGAAGGGGAGTCCGCCGGGGCGCACCGCACGCCTCGACGTCGTCAACCACCCGATCACCGGTCCACTGTTCTCGGGCCCGCAACAGCACCCGTTCTTCTGCGAGACGGCGCAAGCCGGGCTCGGCCCGCCGACGGACGCCGCCTGCTCGGCACCGACGCAGATCAGCTACCGCTATCGCACGACGTCAGGCTCGTTCCAGCCGCTCGCCGACCCGACGGTCCGACCGGCCGACCTTGCTCAGACGACGACGATCGACGGTCGTACCGTCGACTACATCGTCCGCCTCGAACGGGGCACGATCGACCGGGCGATCTACGAGATCGCCGCCCTCGACGATTCGCTTTCTCCGCCGAGCCCGTTCACGGCTGAGCCGGGATGGAACGAGCGCCTCGTCTACACGTTCGGCGGTGGCTGCAATGTCGGCTACCACCAGGGAACGGGTACGGGCGGCGTGCTCAACGACCTGTTCTTGTCCCGCGGGTACGCCGTCGCCTCGGCGAGCCTCAACGTCTATGAGACGAACTGCAGTGAAGTCATCTCCGCCGAGGCCGCGCTGATGGTCAAGGAGCACTTCATCGAGACCTACGGCGCGGCGCGCTACACCATTGGCTGGGGCGGCTCCGGTGGGGCGATCCAGCAGCACCTCATCGCCAACAACTATCCGGGCATTCTCGATGGCATCGTCCCCGCGGCGTCGTTCCAAGACTCCCTGACGCTCGGCACCGTGCCCGACTGCCGGTTGCTCGCCTTGTACTTCGCCAGCCCCGCGGGCATCGCCGCCGGGTGGACAGCCGAGCAGCGGGCGGCCGCCTCCGGCTACGGAACCTTCAACTCGTGCAACCTCTGGCATCTCGCGTTCGCCAGCAGGACGAACGCGCTGGAGGCGTGCCCGAACGCGATCCCGGTGTCGGCGCGCTACCACCCGGTGACGAACCCGACCGGGATCCGCTGCACGAGCTTCGAGCAGATCGCGACTCAACTCGGGCGCAACCCAGCCAACGGCTTCGCCTGGCGGCCGCTCGACAATATCGGCGTCGAATACGGGCTGACCGCCCTGCAGTCGGGCGCGATCACCGCTGAGCAGTTCGTCTCGCTGAACGAAAACGCAGGCGGCTTCGACGTGATCGGCCAGGTGATACCCGAGCGCGTCGCGGCCGACCCGATCGGCGTACAGCGGTCGTACCAGACCGGCCGGCTCAACACCGGTGGGCTCGGACTCGCCTCAACGCCGATCATCGACGCCCGCACCTACACCGACTTCGCCCCGCCGTTCGGCGGTGACATCCACACCCGGTTCCACTCCTTCGTCGTGCGTCAACGGCTGCGGGACGCCAACGGCACGGCCGCCAACCAGGTCATCTTCATCGCCAACAGCTCTGGGTCAGGGGCGATGCAGATCGAAGCGCTGACCCGCATGGAGGCATGGCTCGCGGCGATCCATGCCGACGACGCTCCAGGTTCGGCGGCCGAGCGGGTGATCCGCAACCGCCCCGCCAACCTCAGCGACGCCTGCTGGACATCTCCGACGAC
>DASUEW010000594.1:0-2438 GCA_036274875.1 Ilumatobacteraceae bacterium | reverse complement strand
TGCCCGTCGAGTCGGATTCCGTCGACTTGTTCATCGACCGAGCCCGCAACTCCGGGGCCTCGTTGCGGCCCGAGGACCGCACGGTGATCGAAGAGATCTGCAGCCATGTGGACGGCATCCCGTTGGCGATCGAGCTCGCCGCCGCCCGCGTCAGGGCGATGCCATTGACCGAGCTCGCTGCTCGACTCGCAACGCGCCTCGATGTGCTCGGCGTCCGGCGCCACGGCCGCGATGACCGGCACCGAACGATGCGCGCCACCCTCGACTGGAGCTACGAACTGCTCGACGACGACGAACGTGTCGTGTTCGCTCGAGTCTCGGTGTTCTCCGGGAGCTTCGACCTCGCCGCGGCCGAGGCCGTGATCACCGGGGCGCCGCTCGACAGCGACGTGCTCGAGGTGCTGGGAGCGCTCGTCGACAAGTCGATGGTCGTTGCCGACACGGACAGTCGCACTCCGTTTCACCTCTTGGAACCACTCCGCCAGTACGCGGCCGACCAGCTGGCCGCCAGGCGCGAGACGGCCGATCTCGCCCGACGACACGCCGCCTACTACGCCGACCTCAGCTCACAGCTCACAGCTCGCCGCGAGTCTGGAAGGACCCGACGAGATCGCAGCGGCCGACCGGCTCGATGCTGCCCGTGCCAACCTACGCGCCGCGTTCGCCACCGCCATCTCGTTCGACGACGCCGATCTCGCCCTTGGCATCGTTGCTCCCCTTCGCCAGTACACCAACATCCACGTGTGGGCCGAACCATGGTCCTGGTGTCACAATGCGCTTGCCCTTCCCGGCGCTGACACCCACGTCTTGCGCGCTGGCGCACTCGTGCACGCGAGCCGCGGCGCATGGCAGCTCGGCGACCACACGACGGCACTCGCTCTCGCCGACGAAGCCGTCGCTGTCGCCGACATCAACAGCACGACATGGCGTGACGCCCAGATCTCTCGCTCCACCGCACTCGCGTTCCTCGGACGACTGCACGAGGCGGAGGTGGCAGCAACCGCCGGCGCCGAACCCCTCACCGACAATGCGGATGGTTCCAGCCTCGGGCGGACCACCGTCAAGCTGTTGACCTGTAACCTCGCCGGTCACCCCGATCCAGCACTCGCCCGCGAACTGCTCCGACGCGCCGAAGGGTCGGGTCCTTCGAGGCACGCCATGGCGCTCCACACGGCGGCCGTCATCTGCGAGCCCGGCGACCGCACCCTCGCCATCGAACTCAACCAACGGGCTGTCGAGCTGGCTGAGTCCACCGGGGCGGTCTTGATCAAAGGGTTCGCGCTCCACTCGTTGGCGGTGCGCGAGGCCGCCGTCAACCCGCCAGCCGGAGCGGCCAGATACGTCGACGTGATGACCCTCTACCTCAACGTCGGCAACGGGGTTCACCTACGCGGACTCGGGCGCGGCATCATCATGCCCCTCGTGGCCTGCGGTGCTCACGAAGCAGCCGCCGTGGTCGACGGCGCCACCCAAACCGACACCGCCGTGCTCACCGCGTTGGCCGATCCCATCAGTGAGGCCCTCAGCCAGGCCCACAACGAACTCGGAGCCTCGTACCGGACTGCAGCCAGCCGCGGCGAACACATGACCGACGACGAACTCGCCCACTACCTACGCCACGTCGTCGCCGACCTCGCCGTGTGACCGGGTGCGCGCCCCAGCCGGACCTTCGTTACGTGGGCGGGGCGCGTGGCGGTGTGGCTCGACGCCGTCGGGACGTTCGGCCCTGCCGGGTCGTTCGATGACGGCGGACGATGGAGTTCTTCCCACAGCGAGCTGTGTCGACGATCGGAGTCGTGATGTCTGACAGGGCGGTGATGCGCAAGGTCGCGTTTCGTCTCCTGGTCGCGGGTTTCGTCGTGATCGCGGCCGCCTGCGGGACGACGGGCGAGGATCGTTCGACGGGCGCCAGCTCGACGTCGACGACACGGACAAACGCGTCGGAGCCGCCGTCCTCGGTGGTGACGTCGTCAGATGCGGAGCTGACGACCAGCGCGCCCGCGGCTACTACGACCGAACCATCGAGCGTCGCGTCATCTGACCGACCCGGTCCGATGGCCCTGTGCGCCGCTCCCGAAGCGCCGCACGTCATCGCGTTCGATCGAGCGAGCGGCGACGTTCGCTGGGTGGCATGCGGTGACGAGGCCGGCTACCGCTACCTCGAACAGGTGAGCGACGGCATCGTCTACCTCCTCCACGTGGAACAGCCCGACCCGAACCGGTACAGCGCGTTCGACGCCGTCGGCGGGCATCTCATCACCGACGCGCCTCCGCCTCCACCGCGGATCGGACCGACCGGCCAGCCGGGACGGCCGCAGACGACGGTCGTGGACGGGGTCACGATCAGCGGCGGCCAGGACGATCCAACAAGCGCGAGCGACGCGAACGGCCGCCTGATGTGGACCCAACCCGGCCACTGGGTCTACGACGACGTCGCC
>DASUEW010000593.1:0-2876 GCA_036274875.1 Ilumatobacteraceae bacterium | reverse complement strand
GTTCGGGTGACAACGGTCACGGTTGTGCGATATAGTTGATCAGGTTAGTCGACAATTGAGGTCCGGGAGGTCCCCATGTCCATCAGCACGTCCACCACGTTGAACAACGTTGACCTCGCGACCGTCGGCGGACTGGTCGGCGCGATCCAGGATCAACCGGCTGTCGCAGCGACGACGTGGTCGGCCGAGGTGAAATGGAAGGGCGGCTTCCGGTCCGAGGCCCGCATCCGGGAGTTCGCCCCCGTGCCGTCGGACGAACCGGCAGCGCTGGGCGGCGCCGACACCGCACCGAACCCGGTCGAGCAGCTGCTCGGCGCCCTTGGCAACTGCCTCGCGGTGGGCTACGCAGCGAACGCGTCGGTCGCCGGCATCGCCATCCGCGACCTGCGCATCGAGCTGACGGGCGACCTCGACCTGCGTGCGTTCCTCGGGCTGCGCGAAGGCCATGCCGGCTTCGACGACATCCGGGTCGTCGTCCATCTCGACGCCGACGCGTCGGAGGACCAACTGCGTGAGCTGCACGACAAGGTCGTCGGGTCATCGCCGGTCGGCCACACGCTCGGGCGGGCAGTCCCGGTGACCATCGACCTCGCCTGACCCGTGCCCCCGTTCTGTCTGCTTCATACGGCGCGTGAGTTCGGATGAAGCAGACAGTTCCGGGTTTGGGGGTCACTCGAAGCGGTGGCGGGCTCGTTCTTCGACGCGGGCGACGAAGGCGGCCGCCTCGGAGCGACGCTGCATGCCGAGCTTGGCGAGCAGGTTCGACACGTAGTTCTTCACCGTCTTCTCGGCGAGGAACAGCTCGGACGCGATCTGACGGTTCGAACGACCCTCGCCGATCAGGTCGAGGATCTCCCGCTCGCGCGGCGTCAGATCGGCGATCGTGCCGGGTTCGCTCTCGCGCAGCCGGCGCAATGCAAGACGGACGGTCGCCGAGTCGAGGAGCTGCGCCCCACCGGCGACCGCCCGGATCGCATCCACGATGTGATTGCCCCGAACCTGCTTGAGCAGGTAGCCGGCGGCGCCCGCGAGGCTGGCGTCGACGAGCGCCTGGTCGTCGGAGAACGACGTGAGGATCAAGCACCCGATGTCGGGCTGGCTCGATCGGACGTCGCGGCACACCTCGATGCCGGAACCGTCACCGAGGCGGACGTCGATCACCACGACGTCGGGTGCGCACGCCTCGATCCGTTCCACCGCGCCGACGGCGCCACCCCACTGGCCGATGACGACGAGGTCGTCCTCGGCGTCGATCAGATCGGCGACACCGCGCCGGACGATCTCGTGGTTGTCGAGCAGGAACACCTTGACTCGTTCGCCGCTTAGCGGAGGCGCCTCCACGGTGGTGGGGGCAGGCGCCCGGTCGCGAGTCTTGTTGCGGTCCTTGTCAGCTGTCATCGTCGTGTCACCGCTTCTCCACGTGACGAAGTTAGTGCCACACCCGTGGCGATGGGATGCTTGCCCGATGCGAGTCGCCATGTACTCGACCAAGCCGTACGACTCGGTGGCGTTCCGCAGGGCCAACGAGCGCTCCGGCCACGAGATCGTCGAGCTCGAGGATCGGCTGCGGTTGGCGACGGTTCCACTCGCCGACGGGGCGCAGGCGGTCTGTGTGTTCGTCAACGACGTGCTCGACGACGCCGCCCTCACCGCGCTGGCGGCGGTCGGGGTACGGCACGTCGCCCTCCGCTGCGCCGGGTTCAACAACGTCGACCTCGCCGCCGCCGCCCGCCTCGATCTCGACGTCGTGCGCGTGCCCGCGTACTCGCCGAACGCAGTTGCCGAGCACACGATCGCCCTGATCCTCTCGTTGAACCGCCACATCCACAAGGCGTACAACCGCGTGCGCGACGGTAACTTCGCCCTCGACGGCCTCGTTGGCTTCGACCTCGCCGGCAAGACCGTCGGCGTCGTCGGCACCGGCAAGATCGGAGCGCTCGTCGCCCGGCTGGCGTGGCACTTCCGCTGCGAGGTGATCGCCTACGACCCGATCGTCGATCAGCCGCTCGTCGACCTGGGGATCGGCTACGTCGGTCTCGACGAGCTCTGGGAGCGCAGCCACATCGTCACGCTCAACTGCCCGCTCACGGCCGAGACCCACCATCTCGTCTCTGTCGACGTCGTCGAACGGATGCGCCACGACGTGATGCTCGTCAACACCGGCAGGGGAGCCCTGATCGACACGCTGGCCGTCATCGACGGCCTCAAGTCGGGTCAGATCGGATCGCTCGCGCTCGATGTCTACGAGGAGGAGGCGGAGCTGTTCTTCGAGGACCGCTCGGCCGAGATCATCTCCGACGACGTGTTCGCCCGGCTGCTCACGTTCCCGAACGTGCTGATCACCGCTCACCAGGCGTTCCTCACCCGCGAAGCTCTCGACGCGATCGCGGCGACGACATTGGCGAACCTCGACTGCCTCGCCGCCGGCGAACCGTGCCCGAACCGCCTGGCGTGATCTGCCCCGCTTCGACCGGCGTTCGTGACCGGCAGCTCGTCAGCTCGGCGAGCGCTTCCGCGCCGCGAGCTTTCGTTCACCCCACGCGACCGCCCGGTCGCCGAGCACCCAGACCGGTTGCATCAGGACCGCCGTCGCGGCGATGACTGCGATCGCCATGACCATCGTGCCGCGGGGTGGGTCGACGATCTCGAAGTAGTCACGCAACGGATCGAAGACGGTGGTGAGCGCCAGGAACGTCGCCATCAGCCCGATCAGCAGCACCTTCCACGGCTGGAGCGGGCGCGCCACCCGGGCGAGCACGATGATGGCGCTCGACGCCAGCACCAAAGTCGCCGTCGTCCGTTCCTGCTCGAGCGAAAGTCCGTCGGTGTTCTGGGCGACGAGGAACGCGGCGAACGTGGCGAGTGAGGCGAGCAGT
>DASUEW010000592.1:0-4497 GCA_036274875.1 Ilumatobacteraceae bacterium | reverse complement strand
CTGGGGAGTTCGATCGCGGTCGGTGCGCGTCCGCAGGTGGTGGTGCCTGCGGGTGCGTGGCAGTCGGCGACGCCGCTTGGTGAGTGGACGCTCGTGAGCTGCGTCGTCGCGCCCGGTTTCGAGTTCGACGGGTTCGAAGTGGCGCCGGACGAATGGACGCCGTAGCCGGTCGGACCGCCCGTCGCTCAACCGTTCTGGGCTGTTGAATCCCGCGGGTGCCGCTTTGTGTGGCAGCCCAGAACGTCAGAGCGCGGCGACAGCTTCGAGCAGGCGCTCGACGTCGGATTCGTCCGTGTAGGCCGCGAGGCCGGCTCGGACGGCGCCGCTGTCGATGTCGAGGCCGTAGCTGTCCATCACCTCGACCGCGTAGTAGTTGCCGTCCCACACCGCGATCTCGCGGGCGGCGAGTGCGCGGGCGACGTCGTTCGGGGTGTGACCGTCGACGAGGAACGCGAGCGTCGGCGCCCGGTCTGCCGAGTCGTGCGGGCCGAGCACGCGAACGTTCGGCATCGACAGCAGACCGTCGAGCAGTCGCGTGAACAGCGCACGCTCGTGGCTGGCGATCGCGGTCAGGCCTTCGCCGAGCAGGAACCGTGCTGCAGCGCCGATGCCGGCCAACGACTCGTAGGCGGGAGTGCCGAGCTGGAGCCGGCCGGGCCCGGTGGCCGGCGCGGGCCGGACCTTGTAGACCTGCAGCCGATCGAGGAGCTCGGGCTCGACCCACGTGATGCCGGCATGTGGGCCGTACCACTTGTACGACGACGTCGAGTACACGTCGCAGCCGACGGCACCAAGATCGACTGGCGCGTGCGGCGTGAGGTGCACGCCGTCAACCACGACCTTGGCGCCGACCTGGTGGGCCGTGGCGGTGATCGCGGCGATGTCGGGCATCGTGCCGATCGCGTTCGAGGCCCCGGTCACGGCGACCCAGCGGGTGTGCTCGTTGCACAATGCCGCGACAGCGGCCGTATCGAGCCGGCCGGTCGCCGTGTCGAACTCGGCCATTCGGACGGTGGCGCCGGTGTCGGCTGCGATCAGCAGCCACGGCGAGACGTTCGAATCGTGGTCGAGCCGCGTGCAAACGATCTCGTCGCCCGGACCGAGCTCGCGGCCGATCGCTCGTGTGATCGAGAACACGTTGTTCGTGGTCGACGGTCCGAACACGAATCCGGCTGGGTCGGCTCGCAGCAACTCGCTCATCGTTGCCTGGGTGCGCTCGACGAGGGCGTCGCACGCCTCGGCGGCGGCAAACGCGCCGTGGCTGTTGGCGTTGTTGCCACTGCGCTGCCACTCCGCCGCGGCGTCGATCGCGCTGTCGACGACCTGCGTGCCGGCCGGGCCGTCGAACCGCGCCCAGCCGTTCGCCAACCCGGGGAAGCGGTGGCGCACGTCGACCGCGACGTCAGGAACCGCGCCAGGAGATACCGCGGCGCCCGTCGATGTGACCCCAGACATGGGCCCGAACCTAGCGCTGCTGCTGGTCAGCGCCCGACTGTCGCAAACCGGACGTTCCGTGACCGGTTTAGAAGGGATGATGGATCGTGAGACCTCGAAGCCGTTCGACAGGAGACGTTCATCATGCCAGGACTCGTAGCCCCGATCGCCGACGAGCGCGAGGGTCTCCTCGCCTACCTTGCGCAGCAGCGAGACGCGTTCCGGATCGTCGCCCATGGCCTGACCGACGAGCAAGCGCGGGCCACCCCAACCGTCAGCCCCCTCAGCATCGGCGGCCTGATCAAGCACGTCGCGTTCGTCGAGAGCGGGTGGATCGACACGATGCTCGGTCGGCCCGGCGCGGCGGGCGGCGACGATTTCGAGGGCTCGCAGGACGACTACGCCGACAACTTCGTGCTCGGTCCCGACGAAACGCTCGCCGGCGCACTCGAGGCGTACTCCGCCGTGGCCGCCGCGACCGAGGCGGCCGTCGCCGGCATCGACGACCTAGGGCGGGCCGTACCGGTTCCCAAGGGCGTGCCGTGGTACCCCGACGACGTCGAGGCGTGGTCGGTGCGGTGGGTCCTGTTCCATCTCATCCAGGAGACCGCCCGCCACGCCGGACACGCCGACATCGTGCGTGAGTCGATCGACGGCGCCACCATGTACCCGCTGATGGCAGCGGTCGAGGGATGGCCGGCGTCGCCATGGATGCAGCCGTGGGAGCCGGCGTCGGGATGAGTGCGTCAGCCTCGACAGTTCGACCAGAGACCGGCGTCGTCGCGTTCGGCAGCTCGCGCGGCCTGCACGAACTGTTCAGCGTACGAGTCGTTCGGCGGGATCGTGAGCGGCCTCGCGAAGCCCTGCCGGACGATCTCGTAGTTCACGAGGATGCCGTCGCTCGCCCGGTACAGGTAGGCGAGCAGGCGCCCGTAGTCGTCACGACCGACGACGTCGCGTTCGAGACGCACGGGCGTGCCGGGGGCCAGGAGCGACTGGGTGAACGCCGTCGCCTCCGGGCCGAAGCACTCGACCGGTGTGTCGGGCTTCTTCGTCTCGGGCGTATCGATGCCGATCAGGCGGACCCGCTCTTCGTCACCGTCGATCCTGACGTCGATCGTGTCGCCGTCGACGACTGCTTCGACGACAGCGTTGGCTTGCGCGACGGAACCGGATGCGGTGCTCGCCGGGGGTCCGGCGGCCGCGCTGGTGCACGCTCCCAGGAGCCCGACCGGGATCCATCGCCACAGCCGACGCCCCACGCGTCTGTTCTACCGGCGCGGGCAACGCGATGCGCGTGGCCCGTCGGAATCGGGGCACTCAGACCGATGAGTTCCGGAGAACCCCGCCGTCTCACCCTTGACCGCCCATTGGTCCGCCACCTCGACAGCTCTCATCGTTCGAACCCCCCAAGAAGATCCGGCAAGGAGTAGCAAGATGACAACGACCGACTTCGCGGTACGGGCGGCAGCGCACCGGAACCGGACCGAACCCACAGGGGAATCTGATATGTGCTCGGCGATCCGATCAACGGCGCTCGTGCGTCAATACGGCGAGGTGACCGCGGTCGACGGGGTCGACCTCGACGTCGCGGCCGGCGAGATCTACGGGTTCCTCGGCCCCAATGGCGCCGGCAAGTCGACCACGGTGCGGATGTTGTGCACGTTGATCGCCCCGACGAGCGGCTCGGCGACGGTCGCCGGGTTCGACGTCGCCGCCGATCCGGGTGCCGTTCGGCTGCGCATCGGCGTCGCGCTCCAGGAGGCCGCTCTCGATCCGCGCCAGACCGGCTCCGAGTTGTTGCGGTTGCAAGGGCTTCTCTACGGCTTGACGCGGAGCGACGCCAACCGACGCGTCGCCGAGTTGGCCGATTTGATCGACATCGGCGATGCCCTCGAACGCCGCATCAGCACGTACTCGGGCGGCATGCGGCGCCGCCTCGACCTCGCCGCGGCGCTCGTCCACAACCCGCAGATCCTGTTCCTCGACGAGCCCACGACCGGCCTCGACCCGGTCAGCCGTGCCGCCGTGTGGGAGGAGGTGCGCCGGCTCAACGTCGAGCTGGGGATGACGATCTTCCTCACGACTCAGTACCTCGAGGAGGCCGACGTGCTCGCCGACCGGGTCGGCATCATCGACGCCGGCCGCCTCGTCGCAGAGGGCACACCGACGGACCTCAAACGCTCGGTCGGGACCGACGTCATCGTCGCCCGACTCGACCGCGACGCGTCCACCGTCTGCGCGGCCATCGAGCAGGTGGCGGGCGTGCTCTCGGTCGAAGCCCGCGGGACGGAGCTGATCGTGGCGGTGGCTGACGGTTCGACCGCCGTGAGCCCCGTGGCAGTCGCCCTGAGCGCCTGCGACGTATCGGTGCGTGATCTGACGTTGCGCACGCCGACGCTCGACGACGTCTTCCTCGAGCTCACCGGTAACCACATCCAGCACGACGACAACGAAGGGATCGGGTCATGACCGTCTCGGCAGCAACACTCCGTCATCAGGCGACGACGGTCGAGCCGCGCGCCGCCGGGTTCTTCGCCGACACCACGACGATCGCCGGTCGGGCGTTGCGAGCCATTCCCCGCGACGTCGAGACGGTGATCCCGCCGATCTTCATCGCCCTGTTCTTCTTCCTCGTCAACATCGGCACCCTGTCCGATCTCACCGAGGGACAGATCGAGGGATTCGACTTCACCGCGTTCCAACTGCCGACCGCGATCCTGCTCGGCGTCACCGGGGTGTCGCGGGCGCCGGCACTCGTCCTCGACGTGCAGAACGGGTACTTCGACCGCCTGTTGCTCACTCCGGTACGACGGCTGGCGATCCTGCTCGGCCACATGGTGGCCGACGTGACGGTGGCGTGCGCGTTGATCATCCCGATCCTGATCGTCGGGTTCATCGTCGGTGTCCGCTTCGAGACCGGGCCGCTCGGGATCCTCGCCTTCATCCTCCTCGGCGCGATTTGGAGCCTGGCGTTCTCGGGGTTCGGGTACGCGATCGCCCTCAAGACGGGCAACCCGGGAGCCGTGAACTCGAGCTTCTTGCTGTTCTTCCCGTTCCTGT
>DASUEW010000591.1:0-2964 GCA_036274875.1 Ilumatobacteraceae bacterium | reverse complement strand
GCACCTACTCGTCGAGTCGCTGCGCCGCCACGGTGAGGTCGTCGCGATGACGGGTGACGGCACCAACGGCGCGCCGGCGCTCCGTGCCGCCGACATCGGCGTCGCGATGGGCGTGCGCGGCACCGAGGTCGCACGGCAAGCCGCCACGATCGTCCTGCTCGACGACAACTTCGCGACCATCGTCACGGCAGTCCGCAACGGTCGGCGCATCTACGACAACTTGACCCGCGCCTTCGGCTACCTGATCGCGTTCCACCCGCCCCTGCTGATCGCGGCCCTCGTCATCCCGCTCCTCGGCAAGCCCCTGCTTCTGCTTCCCGTCCACTTGATCCTGCTCGAGCTGCTCCTCCACCCAGTCGTGTCGCTCGTGTTCCAGGCCGATCCCGCCGACGCCGACGTGATGGCGCGACCACCACGCTCGGCAAGCAGCGGACTCGGCGTGACCGCGCTGTGGCGTTCGTACGCCGTCGGCGTCGTGCTCGCCGCCGGCATCGTCGGCGCGTACCTGGTCGTACTGGCAAGAGGATGGCCGCTCGATGAGGCGCGAGCCCTCGGCTTCGCCACGCTGCTCGCCGCCCAGCCCTTGCTGCTCATCGTCGAGCGCTCACCGCACGCGCCGATCTGGCAGGCCGGGCTGCGGGCCACGCCCCAGTTCGTCGGTGCCGTCGTCGTGATCGCCGCGACCACGCTCGCCGCTGTCTACGTCGCACCGCTCGCCGACCTTCTTCAGCTCAGCCCGTTCCCACCGGCGGGCTGGCTGGCCGTCATCGCCATCAGCATCGCCGCGATCCTGTGGTCCGAACCCTTCAAGCGGCCACCGAAGCGCGCGGGCGGTGTTGGACCTGAAGTCGGTGAGATAATCGGCCGGTGACCGCGCCGGTCGACGAGCTCCTCGCAGAGGGCCGCGCCGCGCTACGGGCCGGCGACGCCGCCGGGGCGCGGCGCGCGCTCGAGAGCATGGTTGGCGAATCGTCGTCGGGCGATGTGATCGAGGGTTTGGCTCGTGCTTCCTATCTCGATCTCGACTACCCCGCCGCGATCGACGGTTGGGAGCGGGCGTACGCGGCCCATCGCGACAGCGGCGATCATGTCGGTGCAGTGCGCGTGGCTCGCTCGCTCGCGTACATGTACCTCGCGATCGTCGGCGATCGGGCGGTGTCGAGTGGATGGCTCTCACGCGCGCAGACGCTGCTCGCCCGCGCGGTCGAGTCACCAGAGCGGGGATGGGTCGCGCTCAACGTCGCGATGTTCGAGGGCGACCGGGGTCGCAAAGAGGAGCTCTTCCGGGATGCCCTCGTCTTGGCGCGCAGTTTCGACGACACCGACTTGGAGTTCGTGACGCTCGCCTACCTCGGGGCAAGCCTCGTCCACGCCGACCGCACCGAAGAGGGCATGACGCTGCTCGACGAGGCGCTGGCTGCGGTGGCAGGCAACGAGGTCGACGACTTCTTGGTGCTGGAGGAGATCTTCTGCCAGCTGTTCTCGGCGTGCGAGCACGCGAACGACGTTGCCCGCGCCGACCAGTGGATCCGGATCGGCGAGGCCATCGCTGAGCGACGGAAGCTTCCGGCGGTCTCGGCCTTCTGCCGTACTCACTACGGCGGCGTGCTGACCGCGGCCGGGCGGTGGCCAGAGGCCGATGCTGCGCTGACCGAAGCGGTCCGCCTCTGGGGCCTCGGCCAACGTTCGTTGTTGCGCAGCGGCGCCCTCGTCCGGTTGGCTGACCTGCGCGTCCGGCAGGGGCGATTCGAGGAAGCCGAGCAGTTACTCGACGGTATCGACGTCAACGCCGACGCTGGTGCTGCCCGCCCGATCGCGGCGATCCATCTGGCGAAGGGAGAAACCCCGGTCGCCCGCGACGTCCTCGAGCGCGCGTTGGACCAGATCGATCCGATGAGCACGGCGGCCGCACCCCTGCTGGCACTGCTCGTCGACGTGTGCCTCGCCGCCAACATGGTCGAGCAGGCCGAGTCCGCGGCGGACAACCTCGCCCGATGTGCGGCCCACCACACCAGCCACTACCTGATGGCGGTCGCGGCGCTGGCTCGTGGTCGGATCTGTCTCGCCGCTCGCACCGGCGACCCGCAGGCGTGCCTGCGCGAAGCCCTGGCGGGGTTCGCCCGGGCGCAGATGCCGATGGAGGTGGCGCACTCACGGCTCGAGCTCGCCAGCGCGCTGTTGACGGAGAGTCCCGAGGTGGCGATGGCCGAGGCCCGTGCCGCGCTGGAGGTGTTCGATCGGCTGCAAGCGGCTCGACACGCCGACGCGGCAACGGCTGTGTTGCGTTCGCTCGGCGTCAGAGCGACCACCACCAGGCGCGGTGGTGGGCTGCTGACCAAGCGCGAAGCGGAGGTGCTCGACCTCCTCGGCCACGGACTTTCGAACCCCGAGATCTCCGACCGCCTCTACATCAGCCGCAAGACCGTCGAGCATCACGTCGGCAACGTGCTCAGCAAGCTCGGTCTGCGGACCCGCGGCGAGGCGGCGGCGTATGCCACCCGCGCGAAACCAGGCGACCAATAGGGGACCTCCCGGATCCGCCCTCAGCGGTTTGGGCTCATCGTGAGTCCACCACCGACCGAGGGAGAACGACAAATGTCACAGGGAACGTCACCGGCCACATCCCGAGGAACGTCACGGCACTACGACGCGATCGTCGTGGGAGCGCGTTGCGCCGGCTCACCGACCGCGATGCTGCTGGCCCGCAAGGGCTACCGAGTGCTGGTGGTCGATCGGGCCGCGTTCCCGAGCGACACCGTCTCGACGCACGTGCTTCATGCACCCGCCGTCGCCGCCCTGAACCGGTGGGGGTTGCTCGACCAGGTGACGGCCACCGGTTGCCCGCCGATCGAGACGTACGCGTTCGACTTCGGGCCGTTCACGATCAAGGGCACACCCCGCCCGCGTGACGGATTCTCTGCCGCCTACGCGCCGCGGCGCACCGTCCTCGACAAGATCCTCGTC
>DASUEW010000590.1:0-8468 GCA_036274875.1 Ilumatobacteraceae bacterium | reverse complement strand
CAGACATGCCTCGGTGCATGCTTGGCGGTGCCCGAGCTCGTCGTCAGCGGGCCGTCGGCGGGGAAGCTCCACAAGTTGCGCAGCATGCCGACCGGATCGGTGCATCTCCTGACCAGTGTCCGAGGTGTCCGGTTGTCCGGTGTGGTGATCCATCTCACCACGATGCTGACGACGGCAGATTGGACGACTCGCAAGGATGGCATTCGTCTGCTCCGCCCGGTGCGACTCGCCGCGGATCTGGCACGGTTCCTCGATGACGACGATCTCGAGTCGGTGATCGAGCAGATGATCGACCGCGGCCTCGTGTCCGTTCCCGCGCTCTACGCGTGTGGGAGACGGCTCGCCGGGCGGGGCCGCGATGGTTCGCGTCGCTTCGCGAGAGTTCTCGGGAGTCGCCCCGCATGGAACAAACCGAAGGACTCCGACCTCGAGGTTCGGCTCTTCCGGGCCCTTGCGGAGCGAGGTGTGGTGCTCGAACCGCAGGTATCGATCGATCTCGGTGGGGGTCGATCGCTCTACCTCGACGGCGCCGACCGTGTCCGCCGGTTCGGTGTTGAAGTCGACCATGTCACGTGGCACGGTGGGCGGCTCGCGGCACAGCGGGACAAGTGGCGCGACCGTCAGCTGATGCGGATCGACTGGGTCGTCGCTCGGGTGACGGACGAGGACCTCCAGAAGCGGTTCATGTCGACCGTCGCCGAACTGGTCGAGATCTACCGTCTGCGTCGGGCCGCGTGACCGTCAGTCGGCGGGTCAGATCGGCGGGCAGATGGAGTCTGGGGCAGCGACGATGGCGCCGTCGACGATGTCGTATCCGCCGAGCTCGCTGCGCAGCAGGTCGGCGGATACGAGGTCGGCCTCGCTGGCCGCCGCGGACCCATTCACCGCGAAGTAGGCCTCCATCGCGACCTCGAGCAAAGCCCGCTCCTGCTCGCATTCCCGAAGTTCGTCCGGGAGGATGACCGGGCCTGTCGGCAGGGTCGTACCTGTGGCGTCGGGGAGCTCGACCCCGTCGCAACGCCCACCCGGCACGGCGACGACCTGGCCGTTCGCGTCGACGTCGAATGCGTCGTCGAGCCCTCTCACCAACACGGCATCGACGAGCGCCTGTTCGGTGGGCACCGTGCTCATGCCGTTCATCGCGTAGTACGCCTCGATCGCGACTTGGAGCGTCTTGAACCGCGCCGAACAATCGCTCACGCGTACCGGATCGTCGCTCGCCGCCGTCTCCGCTGAAGTCCCCGTGGCGTCGGCAGGCACGATGGGACATCCCGAGCCGACGACGGGGACGATCTGGCCGTCGACGAGGTCGTAGAGCTGCGACTCCGAACGAAGGAAGTCCGGCACGAGGTCGGACTCGACGGCCGGCGACTCGGCCTCGAGCATCGTGTATGCCTCGACCGCCAGCAGCATGCTCTCGAGGTCGGCGTCACAGGCGAGGGCGCTGCTCTCTCGGATGGCGGTGATCCCCGGCTCGACGACCACCTCGACAGGTGAGCTCGATCCGCACGCGGCCAGCATGCCCGCCCCGAACGTCGCGAGCGACGCGATGAGTGCCTTCACCTGCACTTGCTCATGAACCTCTCGAGGTCGACGACGACGCGGGTCACCTTTCCAGCGGCAACCAGCCCTCGTTCATCGGACGCCGAGACGGTGAACGTGAGTCGCCGGCCCTCGATCCGCTCGAGCACGGCCTCCGCGACAACCTCGGCCCCCACCGGAGTCGGGAGCAAGTGGTCGACCCGGACCCGCATTCCCACGCTGGTGGTGCCGGGGTCGAGGTGGTTCTCGAGCGCCTTGCAGGAGGCCTCCTCGACAAGTGCGACCACGCGTGGGGTTCCGAGCACGTCGACCGCGCCCGATCCGAGTGCCCGCGCGGTATCAGCTTCAGTCACCGTGAGTCTCACTTCGCCACGCAGACCAGTCGCCAGTTTCACCGGCGTTCACGCTAACGGTCCGCATCTCGGAACGGTCCTCAGCGCGTGCCACGCACGTGCCCAGCTCCTCGTAGCATCTCCCTCGTGATCGACCATGACGTGTTGGAGCGGATCCTGTCGGGGGCACTACGGACCGGCGCCCAGTTCGCCGAGGTGTATGCCGAGGACAAGCGATCGACGTCAGCGTCGCTCGATGACGGTCGCGTCGAGCAGGTGACCAGCGGCCGCGACCGTGGTGCAGGCATCCGCGTCGTCAAGGGCGACACCACCGGGTTCGCACACACGGCGGATCTCAGTGAAGCGGGACTGGCCGCCGCGGCCGCAGCAGCCGCGGCGGCCGCGAGTCAGGGCGGCGGTGGAGCGCGCACGGTTGCGCTCGCGTCGGGCGGGCGGCACGCGGTGAACAAGATCGGCCAGTTCCCCGACGAGGTGCCGAAGGCATCGAAGGTCGAGCTGCTGCGGCGCGTCGACGAGGCCGCTCGATCCGTCGGCCCGGAGATCGTCCAGGTCTCGGCCGGGTACGGCGACAGTCGCAAACGGGTGTTGATCGCCAACTCCGACGGTGTGCTCGCCGACGACGAGGTGGTCCGGGTACTCATGCGGATCAGCGCGATCGCCAACGGCGACACCGGCATGCAGACCGGGTTCCAGTCGATGGGGCACACCGTCGGCTGGGAGATCTTCGACTCCGTCGACGTCGAGGAGCTCGCCCGCGACGCGGCCCGTCAGGCCATCACCAAGCTGCGCGCTCGTCCGGCGCCGTCAGGTGCGCTGCCGGTCGTGATCCGACGCGGCACCGGAGGTGTGCTGTTCCACGAGGCGTGCGGGCACGGGCTCGAGGCCGACCATGTCGCCAAGGGCGCGAGCGTGTACCGGGGCAAGGTCGGTGAGCTGGTTGCGTCGCCGCTCGTCACGCTCGTCGACGACGGCACGATGCCCGGCGAGTGGGGCACGCTCGGTTACGACGACGAGGGGCACCGCACCCGGCGCAACGTGTTGATCGAGGACGGCGTGCTCACCGACTACATGTGGGACTACCTGCGCTCGCGCAACGACGGACGGGCGCCGAGCGGGAACGGCCGGCGTGAGAGCTACATGCACCTCCCGATGGTCCGGATGACGAACACGATCGTGCTCGACGGCCCAGACGATCCCGACGACATCGTCCGGTCGACCGATCACGGTGTCTACGTCGCCAACCTCGGCGGTGGAAGCGTCAACACCGCGACCGGCGACTTCGTGTTCGGGATGCGCGAGGCGTACCTCATCGAGAACGGCGAGATCACCGAGCCGCTGCGTGAAGGCAACCTGATCGGCAACGGACCACAGGTCTTGCGCGACATCGACATGCTCGCCGGCGACTTCGCGATGGGTAACCCGGGCACGTGCGGCAAGGACGGCCAGGGCGTACCGGTCGGCGACGGTCAGCCGACGCTACGCGTCAAGTCGCTGACGATCGGTGGGACCGCGCAATGAGCGACCTGCTCGACATCGCCGATCGGGTGATCGCCCAGGCGGCGCCGGGGGAGCAGGTCGAGGCCTACGTGGCGCGTGGTGACGAGACGGAGATCCGCGTCTACGGCGGCGACGTCGAGCACTTCGTCGCGGCGCGCTCTGAGGGCATCGGCATCCGGGTGATACGTGATGGTCGCACCGGGTTCGCGTACGCCGGCACGCTCGACGGCGACGCGATCGCCGAGGTCTTGGCCGAGGCGCGTGACAACCTCGAGTTCGGAACGGTCGACGAGTGGGCCGGCCTCGCACAGCCCGACGGTGTTCCCATGACCGAGCAATCGCTCTGGAACGACGCGCTCGTCGAGTTCGAGACCGAGAGCAAGATCGACCTGGCGAAGGAGCTCGAGAAGCTCACGACGGGTGTCGATCCGCGTGTCCGGGTCGACGAGGCCAACTACGCCGACGCGTCGGGCGAGGCGGCAGTGGCGACGACGACGGGGATCCGTCAATACGGTCGCGAGAACGGTTGCTACGTGAGCGTGTCGACACTCGCCGACGACGGCGACGAGACGCAGACCGGGTTCGGGTTCAGCGTCGGCCGGGAGCCTGCGATGCTCGACGTCGAGCGCGCCTCACAGGAGGCGGCCGATCGGGCGACCCGCCTGTTGGGGGCGACGAAGCCGCCTTCCAGACGGCTCACCGTCGTCCTCGACCCCTTCGTGACGGCCCAGTTCCTCGGGATCATCTCGTCGACGTTGAGCGGTGAGGCGGTGGTGAAGGGGCGCAGCATCTTCCGCGACCGCCTCGGCGAAGGCATCGCACCTGCCCACGTGACCCTCGTCGACGACCCGACTGACCCGCGCGCCTACACCGCGACCGACATCGATGGCGAGGGTCTCGCGGCGCGGCGCAACCTGCTCATCGACAGCGGCGTGCTGCACCAGTTCGTGCACTCGTCGTACTCGGCGAAGCGGGCGGGTACGACGTCGACCGGGAACGCGGTGCGCAGTGGGTTCAAGGGAACGCCCGGCGTCGGGTGCCTGGCACTGCAACTCGTACCCGGCGTCCGCGACCAGGCCGCGCTCGTGGCCGACGTGACCGACGGAGTGCTCATCCAGAGCGTCAGCGGCATCCACTCAGGCGTCAACCCGATCAGCGGCGACTTCTCGACGGGCGCCGCCGGCCTGATGATCACCAACGGTGAGCTCGGCGCGCCGGTCCGGGAGTTCACCATCGCTTCGACCCTGCAGCGGATGCTGCTCGACATCGCCGAGGTCGGTTCCGACGTCGATTGGCTTCCGATGCGCGCCGCCGGCGTGAGTCTCGTGATCCACGACGTCACGATGAGCGGCGCGTAGATATTGAGCGGGAGGCGAAGCGGCGGGCGGCTTCAGGACATGCGGCCGAAGTCGACGTCCTTGGTCTCGACCGTGCCGGCCGTCCGCCCCGGTGCTGTCTGGTAGGTCCAGTACAGGTTCGTGTGGGCGATGACCTGGTCGGGCGGCGGCGCTCCCCATTCCGTCTGGTCCTCGGTCGTGTGGGCATCGCTGACAAGGGTCGTGTCGTACCCCCTGACAAACGCGCCGTGGAGCGTCGAGCGGACGCACGCATCTGTCTGCGCGCCGACGACGACGAGTCGCCCGACTCCGAGGCCCGACAGCACGTTCTCGAGGTTGGTGTCCTCGAAGGAGTCGCCGTAGTTCTTCTCGACGAGCGGCTCGGCGTCGTCCGGACTCAGCTCGGGGACGATCCGCCATTCGTCGCTGTCTCTCGGCAGCCCTTCGTCGGAGTGCTGGACCCAGACAACAGGCACCCGTTCCTGCCGCGCCTTCTCGACAAGGCTGCCGACGTTGGCGACGACCGCGTCGCGCTCGTGACTGCCCTCGACGACGCCCTTCTGCACGTCGATGACGAGGAGTGCGGTGTTCGGCCGGTTCTCGAGTGTGGTCATGGTGTCCCCCTGGTCGCTCACGCGGTCGCTCGGCTCGTGCGTCACCCACGGTAGACCGACGCACCGCGCGCCGCCGCAGGTCGCGCCCTGTCGGCCCAGTCGGCTCAGTACACGGGCCGGCATCGGATGTCGAGGTCGGCGGCACGGCTGGAGTCGAGCACCACGCGTCCGGGGCGGACGAGACCGGAATCGGCGAGGGTGGCGGTGCGGACCAGCGACGGGTCGAGGCCGAGCAGGACAGCGGTGCGGGTCGCGAACTCGGCTCGGCTCAGCGCGTCGGGACCGGCGACGTGCAGCGGGCCTGCGATCTCCCGCATCGCGGCCAGCCGTGTCACCGCGTCGGCGATGTCGTCGACGTGTGCCGGGCAGCGCACCTCGTCGGTGAAGAAGACAATGTCGGTTCGACCCTCGATCGCGGCGGCGACGTCCTGCTGCGCCTGGCCCAACTCGGTCGTGCCGCACAGCAGCGACGTGCGGATCATGACGGCGCTCGGGCACACCTCGGCGACCGCCCGCTCGGCGTCGAGCTTGTCGCGTGCGTAGTCGGTCAACGCGAACGGCTCGTCGGCTTCGGAGTACGCGGTCGGCCGCCCGGGGAAGATGACGTCGGACGACATGTGGACGAGGCGGGCCTTGGTGGCCTCCGCCGCCTCCGCGACGTGTCGACTGGCGTCGACGATCGACAGCCGGTCCGACTTGCGATACGCGAGGTGGGCGATGGCTGTCGGCCGCCAGTCGCGCACCATGTCGAGCACGGCGTCGCGGTTGCGCAGGTCGAGCGACGTCGACGACGGGGCGATGATCTCCCAGTCGGCGCTCGCCGGCCCGTTCACGACATGGCGCCCCAGGAAACCCGAGGCGCCGGTGACGAACAGGATCTTGGCCCGCGGCGATCGCAACTTCGATCGGAGGGTCATGTCGGCGATGCTAGGGCGGTACCGTCGTCGGATGGTCACGGCGTCGGTCCGACATCCCCACCTGTCGGATCCCCTGCCGGCCGGATGGGTGCGGGTCGATCTCCACAGCCACACGATGTGGAGTGGCGACAGCACGACGACGCCTGACGAGCTGGAACGGGCGGTCATCGAGAGCGGCATCGACGTGCTCTGCATCACCGACCACAACGCCGTCGCCGGAGCCGTCGAGCTCGCCGATCGTCTCCCATGTCGCGTCGTCGTCGGCGAGGAGATGCGAACGTCGGCCGGTGAGCTGATCGGGCTCTTCCTGACCGCCCGGGTGCCGATGGGGTTGCCGCCCGACGACAGCGCGCGGGCGATCAGGGACCAAGGTGGCGTCGTGTACGTTCCGCACCCGTTCGACCCGATGCGCCGCAACCTCACCGCCCAGGCACTGATCCGTCTCGCTGACGAGGGCCTCGTCGACGCAATCGAGGTGCTGAACGCCAAGACATCGCTCGACAGCCTGAACCGCCGCGCGGCCGAGTTCGCCGACGACCGCGGCCTGTTGCGCGGAGGTGGCAGCGACGCGCACGTGCCCGACGCGATCGGCGCGGCATGCGTCGAGATGCCCGATTTCGACGGTCCGACGGAGTTCCTCGCCAACCTCGGCCGGGGTCGTGTTGTCGGTCACCACTGGGACCAAGCCCGGCCGTGGTCGGCGCGGATCATCCCGTCGACCGGCTCGTCGAACGTCGCGGATTGAACCTCGCCGGCGATGCCGATCCTCCACGCCATCGTGCTCGGTCTCGTGCAGGGCCTCTCGGAGTTCCTGCCGATCTCGTCGAGCGGGCACCTGCTCCTCGTACCGTGGCTGTTCGGCTGGGACGACTTCGACTCGGCGGAGGTCGAGAAGGCGTTCGACGTCGCCCTCCACCTCGGCACGGTCGTCGCCGCGATCTTCTATTTCCGCAACGACTTGATCGTGTACGTGCGTGAAGGATTGCGGCTGGTGATCCGCCGCGAGCGGCCGACGACGCCGGAGGGTCGGCTGGCGTGGCTGCTGATGCTGTCGACCGTTCCCGCGGCGGCGGTCGGCGCGGTCTTCGAGTCGGAGATCGACTCCAAGCTCGGCAAGCCGGTGATCATCGCCGTCTCGCTCATCGTGTTCGGCCTCGCGCTGGCGTGGGCCGACCGGTCTGTGGGGCAACGCAAGGTCGACGGATATGGAGTCCGTGACGCCGTCGTCGTCGGAGCGGCGCAGGCGCTGGCGCTCAACCCGGGCACGTCGCGATCGGGGATCACGATGACGGCCGCCCGCCGGCTCGGCTTCGATCGTGACGCGGCCGCCCGCCTGAGCTTCTTGATGATGATCCCTGTCACGGGCGGGGCGATCATGTTCAAGATGGTGAGGCTGGTGGGTGATGGCATCCCCGACGGCCTGCTGCCACCGATGATCGTCGGCATCGTGACGTCGGGGATCTCGGGCTGGCTGGCCGTCTGGGGCACGCTCAGATTGGTCAGGACTCGCAGCTTCAACCCGTTCGTGATCTACCGGCTCGGCCTCGGGTTGCTCGTGTTGGTGGTGGCTGCGGCGGGATGGCGTTGAGCCGCACGTCGACCAACCCGGTTCACGGTCGCATCAGCAGGGCCACGCCGGCTGTCGAGCTCGAAGCGGCTGCGACCATCGGCGCCTCGTCGTCGGGGACGGCGACGATCGTGACACCGTCGCCGTGACCGACGATCAGCGCATCGTCGGCGAGCCGGACACCCTCCGACGCAACGACAACGCGGTCACCCACGATGGCTCCCGACGCCACGTTCTCGACGATCGCGACCGCCAGCCAGCCGTGCGGTGTGAGCGAGCGCGGTGCGCTGGTCGCGGCGACATCGACGTCGACGACGATCTCGCCCGCGCCGAGTCGGTGGCGGGCAGCCGCACCGGCTTCGAGCGACGACACCGCGCCCGGCGGGATCATCGCCACCGGATAGCGGTGTACGGCGATCAGCCCCGCCAGCGGCTCGCCGGCTGTCACGTCGCGGGTGGTGACGACCACGACGGCGGTTTCGCCCCACCGCGCCCGCTCGTCGTCGACTCCACCAAGGACCGACGCAGTCGCGATCGCACCTCCAGCGGCGACGGTGGCGACGATCGTCCAGTAGATCCACGGACGACGTGCGAGCACGCGTCGAGCCATCACCAGATGACGCATGACCCCTGCCTCTCAG
>DASUEW010000589.1:0-3194 GCA_036274875.1 Ilumatobacteraceae bacterium | reverse complement strand
TCGGGAGCGGCCTTCGACGCCGGCCGTACCGGGGCGACGTCGAGCACCTCGCCACCCCCGACAGTCTCGTCGCGGCCCGACTCGCGCAGCACGTAGCGATCGCCGGGTAGCAGGGGCAGGTCGACCGGAAGGTGGAGCCGGACGGTGCCAGCCGTGCCTGGCGACAACGCATCAGAACCGATCACACGCACCTTCACGGGGACCTCCCGTGACCCGATGTAGGCGAGAAAGGCACCGCGGCGCGACACATCGTGATCGAGTGGAGTGAGCACCTCGAGCGTGGCGTCGAAGCGCCGCGTCGGCAGCCACCGACCCGGCGAAACGACAACGTCGCCACGGCCAAGGTCGTCGTGCGCGATCCCGGCGAGGTTGAGCGCGACGCGGTTGCCGGGGTCGATGCGGTCGATCGCCGAGCCGAACGACTGGATCGACCGCACCCGGGCGGGCCGACCGCCGGGCTCGATGACGACCGCTTGGTCGCGGGTGAGCGACCCGCCGGTGAGCGTGCCGGTGACGACAGTGCCGCTTCCCTTGGCGGCGAAGACACGGTCGATCCACAGTCGTGGCCTCGATCGGTCGTCCGCTTGCGGTGTCGTAGCGACCAGCTCGTCGAGCGCGACACGCAGGTCGTCGAGACCCTCACCGGTCGTCACCGACACCGGCACCACAGGTGCGCCTTGCAGGAACGTCCCCGCCACGTGGTCGTCGACGTCGATCACTGCCAACTCGCGGCCCTCGTCGTCGACGAGGTCGATCTTCGTCAGGGCGACCACGCCATGGCCGATGCCCAGCAACTCGAGAATGCGCAAGTGCTCCTCCGACTGCGGCTTCCAACCCTCGGTCGCGGCGACGACGAACAAGCAGGCGTCGACGCCTCCGACACCCGCCAGCATGTTGCGCAGGAATCGCACGTGGCCGGGCACGTCGACGAAGCTGATCCCGGCGCCCGAGGGAAGGGTCGTGTGGGCGAAGCCCAGGTCGATCGTGAGACCGCGCCGCTTCTCCTCCTCGAAGCGATCGGGATCGGTGCCGGTCAACGCCAGCACGAGCGACGACTTCCCGTGATCGACGTGCCCGGCCGTGGCGACGACCCTCACTGGAACGCGACCGCCTTCGTGTCGTCGCCACCATCCAACACGGCGACGACCCTCATACGTGCACCCCGACCACTGTGTCGTCGCCACCATCACACACGGCGACGACTCTCATATCGCGCGGAGGGCGTGGATGAGGTCGGCGTCGTCTTGGGGGTCGACGCTGCGCAGGTCGAGGTAGGTCCGCTGCTCGCGGACACGGCCGACGATCGGCGTCGGCGCGGCGCGCAGGGCGGCGAGGTGATCGCCCTCGAGCGCCACGCCGTACGACGGCATCGTCACGCCCGGCGCCGAGCCGGCGCCCGGGAGCGCCTCGGTGGCGACGGCGTGCCCGACGCCCGCATCGGTCACGATCCACTCCGCCCTGCCGCGAAGCGCGGTGACCGAGGCGTCGACCATCCGCCAGAACGGGATCGTCACGGCCGCGTCACGACGGAGATAGGCGAGCGCGATGTCCTGCAACGATCCCAGCAGCATTCCACCCGGCCGCAACGCCCTCGCGAGCGGATGCGCGGCGCACGCGGCGACGAGCTCGGCCCGGCCGGCGATGATGCCCGCCTGCGGCCCGCCCAGCAGCTTGTCGCCGCTGAACGTGACGAGTGCTGCGCCGTCAGCCAGGGTCTGCACGGCAGCCGGCTCGCCTGCCAACCAGGCCGGCGGCGGGCCGGCCAGCCATGGCACATTGGCGTCGAGGAGGCCGCTGCCGATGTCGACGACGACGGGGAGTCCCAGCGTCGCCAGCTCACTGACCGGCGTGTCTTCGACGAACCCGTCGATCCGGTAGTTGCTCGGGTGCACCTTGAGCACGATCGCGGCGTCGACCGCGTTCCTCCCGATCGCTCGCGAGTAGTCGGCGAGCCGGGTGCGGTTGGTGGTGCCGACATCGACCAAGCGGGCGCCCGACTGCTCCATCACGTCGGGCACACGGAACGCGCCGCCGATCTCGACGCTCTCGCCACGGCTCACGGGCACGTCGCGGCCGGCGGCGAGGGCGGCGAGCACGAGCAGCACGGCCGCCGCGTTGTTGTTGACGACCATCGCCGACTCGGCACCACACAGTCTGGCGAACAGCTGCCCGACGGCGCGTTGGCGCGAGCCGCGCTCACCCGTGGCGAGGTCGAACTCGACCGACTGGGCGTGTGCCGTCTGCACAGGGGAGAGCGGCGCCCGACCGAGGTTCGTGTGCAGTAGCACACCGGTCGCGTTGATGACCGGGGTCAGCAGCGTGCGCCGGAACGCCTCGGCCCGGGCCGGCGCAGATCCGGGCTCGCCGGCCGCGATCGCATCGCGGGCGATGTCGACGAGGATCGGGTGGGGCAAGCCAGAGCCGCCGAGCGACCTGGCGAGCGCGTCGACCGAGGGCGGACGCTCGGCGGGGGCGCTCATCGCCTGGGAGCCTACGCTCGGCCACCGTGCCGCTGCCGATCGACGTCGTCCGCCTCGACCCCGACCTCCCGCTGCCGTCGTACTCGCGCGACGGCGACGCCGGCCTCGACCTTCTCGCTCGCGAGGACGGCGTCGTCCGCGCGGCCGGCGGGCGGCTCGTGATGCCGACCGGCATCGCAACCGCGATCCCCGCCGGCCACGCCGGGTTCGTGCTCCCCCGCAGTGGTCTGGCGGCGAAGCACGGCGTCACGGTGGTCAACGCCCCCGGCCTGATCGACCCGGGATACCGCGGCGAGCTGATGGTCGTCCTGCTCAACACCGACCCGACGGCGGACTACACGATCCACCGCGGCGACCGCGTCGCGCAGCTCGTGATCCAGCTCGTCGAAGAGGTCGTGTGGCACGTCGTCGACGAGCTCGACGGCGCCAACCGCGGCGGCGGCTTCGGCCACACCGGCCGCTGAAAATCCCGAACTGTCTGCTTCATACGGCCCGTGGCTTCATCTGAAGCAGACAGTTCCGGGGGTCCTTCGGTTACTTCCAGGCGAAGACGGGCTGTTCGAGGTGGTCGACGCGCTCGTTGACACGACCTTCCAGGGCAACCCAGCGGAACTGGACGAGCACGGCTCCGGTCGGGGCGTGGATGAGATCGCGACCGAGGGGGACCTGGACGACGGGGCGATCGCTCTCGGGGATCGACACGAAGCGCGGCGA
>DASUEW010000588.1:0-6492 GCA_036274875.1 Ilumatobacteraceae bacterium | reverse complement strand
CAGCTCGAGCATCCCCTGCACGGTTCCGTCCTCGCCCATCGGACCGTGGAGCAACGGGAGCACGACGGTGCGCTCGGTGCCCGCCGCGGCTTCGGCGAGCATCGGCGTGGGTGAGAGCGTCGGACCCGACGGATCGAGCTGGCCGGGGAGCGCCTGTGGCCCGGCGCCGAGGGCGTCGATCGCGCCCTGTGCAAGCGCCCACTCGCCCTCGGTCGAGATGCCGATCGGGGTGACGCGGTACTTCGCCGGGTCGGCGGCGGCGAGGACGTGGGCCGCGGTCGTGCAGCTCACGTCGTGCTCGGCGGACTGCCCGCCGAACAGCACCACCAGGTGGATCCGCTCGTCATTCGCCATCGTCGACTCTCCTCCGCCCCGACGGTACCGTTCGGCGCCGTGAGAATCCGGGCATCCGAGGTGGCGTCGGCGACGGACGGCACGCTCAGCGGTCCGGATGTCGAGCTCGACGGAGCGTCGTTCGACTCCCGTTCGCTGCGACCCGGCCAGCTGTTCGTGCCGATCGTCGCCGAGCGCGACGGCCACGAGTTCATCGACTCGGCGCTCGCAGCGGGCGCCGGCGCCTACCTCACGAGCCGGGCGCCGGGCGCCGGGACGGCGATCGAGGTGCCTGATACCGCACAGGCGCTGATGGCGCTCGCCTCGTGGGCACGCGACCGCCTGACAGCCCGCGTCGTCGGGATCACCGGCAGTGTCGGCAAGACGAGCACCAAGGACCTTGTCGTCGGCGCGGTCGGGGTCGGAATGCGGGTCGCGGCGAACGAACGCAGCTTCAACAACGAGCAAGGGCTTCCCGTGACGATCCTCGGGGCACCCGACGACGCCGAGGTGCTCGTGCTCGAGATGGGCATGCGCGGGTTCGGGGAGATCCGGCGGCTGTGCGAGGTCGGGCGGCCCTCGATCGGTGTGGTGACCGCGGTCGGGCCATCCCACACAGGACTCGTCGGTGATGTCGACGGCGTGGCACTGGCGAAGGCCGAGCTGGTCGAAGCGTTGCCCGGTGACGGCACCGCCGTGCTCAACGCCGACGACGAACGTGTCATTGCCATGCGGGGCCGTACGGCGGCGTCGATCCTGACGTTCGGCACGACGGTGGCGGCCGACGTGCGGGCCGAAGGCATCGAGCTCGACGAGCTCGCCCGGGCGCGGTTCACCGTGCTTTCACCGTGGGGGACGGCGCCGGTCAGTCTCGCGGTGAGCGGGCGCCACATGGTGCTCAACGCGGCTGCTGCCATCGCGGTGGCGGGTGTGCTCGGCGTGTCGGTAGAGGAGGCCGCGGCGGGACTCGCCACGGCCCGCGTCTCGGCGATGCGCATGGACACTCGCCGCACGCCATCGGGCGCGACCGTGATCAACGACGCCTACAACGCCAATCCGATGTCGATGCGCGCCGCCCTCGAGTCGCTGGCCGCGTTGCCCGCCGGTCGGCACGTGGCGATCGTCGGCGAGATGGCCGAGCTCGACGATCCGGCCGCGGCTCATGCGGAGGTGGCGGCGTTCGCCCGCGGACTCGGGATCGAGCTGGTCGTCGTCGGTACCGACCTGTATGGGGTGACGCCGACCGTCGATCCGGTCGCCAGCCTTGGTGTGCTGTCAGCGCGTGACGCGGTGCTCGTGAAGGCGAGCCGGGTTGGCGGGCTGGAACGGTTCGCCGCCGAGCTCTTCGGGGAGGAAGGCGTCGGCTGACAGCCGGTGAAGGTCGGCCCACCATGCGAGAAACCCTGCGAAGCCGGCGCCGAACAGGAGGACCCATCGGGCGCCGATGGCGTCGATCACCGGCCCGAACACCAGGTTGCCGATGGGCACGGTGCCACCGAACGACATGAACCACAGCGGCATGACCGCGGCGCGTTCGGTGTCGGCGAGGTTCTGCTGGAAGATCGTGCTGAGCGCGGTTGCCGTGACGAAGTAGGTGAACCCCACGACGAGCGCGACCGGGAACGCCGGGCCCGCCGACCGGACCAGCGCGAACGCGGCAAGGCTGACCGCGAACGTCGCGAATCCGATCGACACGAGGTGCCGGCGGTCGATGCGGGCGAGGAACGTGCCGACCGCGAGGGCGCCGACAAACGCGCCGAGACCCCACGTGACGTACAGCCATTTGTAGGTCGAACCGCTCGGCGCGAGCCCGAAGTTGAGCCGCGCCACCGACGGGAACAGCCCGACGAACGGGAGGCTGAACAGCGAGAACAGGGTCATCGCCAGCAGCGATCGGCTGATGACCTCGCGTCGTCGGGCGATGTTGATCCCGGTGAGCAGACGGCGCCAGCCGCGCTCGGGGTGGACGCCGCGCACGTCGGGGATGCGCACGACGATCAGCGCCGCGATGAGGAACAGGAACGTGGCGGCGTTGACGAGGAACACCTGAGCGACCGAGAACCCGATCGCGGCCAGCACCGCCGCGAGCGTGGGACCCAGGACCCGGCTGCCATTGATGGCCGCCGAGTTCAGGCTGATCGCACCGGGGAGGTCGGCGCGATCGACGAGCAGCGGGATGCTCGCCTGGAACGCCGGTGCGTTGAGCGCGTTGGCGACGCCGGTCAGCCCGACCGCGCCGTACAGCGCCCACAGCGGGCTGTGGGTGGCGACGAGCGCGGCGAGCGCGACGGTGACGACCATCTGCACGACCTGCATCGTGATCAGGTAGCGCATCCGGTTGAAGCGGTCGGCGAGCAACCCGCCGACGAGCGAGAGCAGCAGCATCGGCCCGAGCTGCACGAAGATCAGCAGCCCGACGAGGGCGGCCGATTCGGTGCGGTCGTCGATGTACGCGGGCAGCGTGAAGTTCTGCATCCACGTGCCCACGAACGACAGCGCCATGCCGACGAACACGATGCGGAAGTCGCGGTACGCGAGCGCCGCTCTGATCGTGCCGGGCGCACGGTGAGGACCGTGGCGTCCGTCCGGAGCAGTGATCGAGGACATGTCTTGACCCGTCGGTCAAGTTATCGCCGGGGTCCCCTGACGTCTGAACCGATTGCGCGAAGCTCGCATCGTGCCGATCCAGGAGCCGAGATCCGACCAGGGCGCTGACGGAGCGGGCCGATCACCGCTCGGCACGTTCGCGTGTTGCCCGTTGTGCGACGGCGAGCTGTTCCCGGAACACGCCCACTTCAGGTGCTCGAGCTGCGGTTGGCGCGACTCCTGTTGCGACTGATGCTCAGCCGTGCACGAGCTCGGCGAGCGTGCCGAGCAGCGGCGCCGGACCACCGATGAGGATCGTGGTGAGGCACGTCTCGCGCCACCGGGCGAGCTCGTCGCGGATCTTGTCGGGCGGTCCGACGAGCGCCACGTCCTCGACCATTCGCAAAGGGATCGCGGCCGCCGCCTCTTGCTTCTTGCCCTCGAGGTACAGCTCCTGGACCTTGGTCGCCACGTCCTCGTAGCCCATCCTGGCGAACACCTCGAAGTGGAAGTTGGCGCCGCGGGCGCCCATCCCACCGGCGTAGAGCGCCAGGAACGGTCGAATGAAATCCGCGCACGCCTCGACGTCGTCGCCGGGGATGATCGTGACCGTCGCCGCGATCTCGAACGTGTCGGCGCGCGACGGATCGCCGCTCGCCGCGAACCCCTCGGCGAGGCGTTGGCGGTAGAACTCGTCGTCGGACGGCGAGAAGAACAGTGGCAGCCAGCCGTCGCAGATCTCGGCGGCGAGGGCAACGTTCTTCGGCCCTTCGGCGGCGAGATACAGCGGGATCGTCGGGCGCAGCGGGTGGATCGTCGACTTGAGCGCCTTGCCGAGCCCGGTTCCGCCCTGGAGCGGGAGGTCGTAGTGCTCGCCGTGGAACTCGACGGGTTTGTCGCGGGCGACGATGCGGCGCACGATCTCGACGTACTCCCGGGTTCTGGCGAGCGGTTTGGGATACGGCTCGCCGTACCATCCCTCCACGACCTGCGGGCCCGACGCACCGAGGCCGAGGATGAACCGTCCGCCCGACAGGTGGTCGAGCGACATCGCCGCCATCGCCGTCGCTGCGGGCGTCCGCGCCGACATCTGCATGATCGCGGTACCGAGCTTGATCCGCTCGGTGTGGGCGCCCCACCATGCGAGCGGTGTCACGGCGTCGGAGCCGTACGCCTCGGCGGTCCAGACCGAGTCGAACCCGAGCCGTTCGGCCTCCTTGATCGCCTCGAGCGCGCCGGCGGGCGGCCCCGCCGACCAGTAGCCGGTGTTGTATCCGAGCTTGATCTCACCCATTTCACGCACCGTAGGGGAGCGCGGGCGTGTCACGATCAGTCGGGTGGACGACGACGAAATCCTCGTGACGAGGTCGGTGCGCATCCCGCGGCGCGAGCTCGAGGTGCGGTTCACGACCTCGGGGGGGCCGGGTGGTCAGCACGCCAACAAGACGGCGACGCGCGTCGAGTTGCGGTTCGACGTCGCCGAATCCAGCGCGCTCGGGCCGGCGCAGCGTCAACGCGTCCTCGACCGGCTCGGCCCGGTCGTGCGGGTCGTGGCCGACGACGAGCGCAGCCAGCTGCGGAACCGCTCGATCGCCGAGCAGCGACTCGTCGAGCGCCTGCGTGAGGCACTGCACGTCGATCGTCCGCGGCGCCCGACGCGCCCGACCAAGGGCTCGGTCGATCGCCGGATCCAGACCAAGAAGCAACGCGCCGAGACCAAGTCGCAACGCCGCCGACCGCCCCCCGACGACTGATCCGGCCCCGCTCAACCATTCTGGGCTGCTGTGGTTTTCGAGTGCCGAAAATCGTTGCAGCCCAGAACGGGGCGGTGCGATCCGCCTCTTCGGAGCGTCAGTCGTTCTGGGCTGCTGCTCCTTGCGGGTGCCGAGAATTGCTGCAGCCCAGAACGCTCGGATGGCGGTCAGGCGCTCGCACGGAACGTGACGGGGAGGTGCTCGGGGCCGAAGATGCCGACGCTCACCGGCTTCCAGGTCACGGCCCCGTCGATGGCGAGGTCGGGCATCCGGCTGGCGAGGATCGGCAGCGCCTCTTGCAGCTCGGCGCGGGCGAGCGCGGCGCCGAGGCAGTAGTGGATGCCGGACCCGAACGTCAGCTGTGGCCGTTCCGGCGGATCGCGGGTGATGTCGAACGTGCCCGGCGAGTCGAACGCCGCGGGATCGTGGTTGGCGGCGGACATCGACGGCATGATCATCGTTCCCTTGGGGAACAGGATGTCGCGATACTCGATGTCCTCGCTGGCGAAGCGGCCGGTGCCCCTGATCGCGCCGAAGTAGCGCATCGCCTCTTCGACCGCGCGGGGTGCCAGCTCGGGCCGCTCCCCCAGCAGCTTCCACTGCTGGGGGTGTTCGGCGAACAACGCCACAGTGCAGCCGAGCTGGTTGCGGGTCGTGTCGGTGCCGCCGATGATGACCGCTTCGACCATCATCACCAACTCGTCGAGTGACAGGCGATCGCCCTCCTCCTCGGCGGCGATGAGGTCGGTGATGAGGTCCTCGGCCGGGCGCGTGCGGCGCTCCGCGATCAGTCCTCGCGTGTACTCGTCGAGCTCGTCCTGGGCGGCGGTGATGATCGGCAGGTCCTCGTGCAGGTTGCCGTTGAAGATGCGCAGCACGTCGGATGCCCAGCGGCTGAACAGCTGCCAGTCCTCTTTCGGCGCACCGAGCAGCTCGCAGATGATCGGGATCGGGTAGGGCTCACAGATGTCGACGGCGATGTCGGCTCGGCCGGTCGGCGCGACCGGATCGACGAGCGAGTTCACGACCTCACGCATGAACGGCCGCAGACGGTCGGCGGCGCGCGGCGAGAACGCCTTGCCGACCAGGCGCCGGAGGCGCGTGTGCACGTCACCCTCGGCCGACAGGATCGACTCACGGTTGCGATCGGTGAACTTCGGGTCGTCGATGCCGTACATCTCGAGAATCCGGCTGGACGCGCTGTGCCAGCGCTTGTCGCGGAGCACGGCGACGACATCGTCGTAGTGCAATACCGAAAAGCCGAACGGGTTGCGGGCGATCCAGCTCTGGCGCGCGGTCTCGGCGACCGTGTCGGCCTGTTCGTCGAACGTCATGCCGGCATCGAGGAAGTCGAGCACGGGCAGTTCGAGCTCGAACACCGATGTCGCGGTCGTTTGACTCATGGGTGGACTGTACGCCGGGTCGCGTTCGATTCTGCCAGCCGGGTCCGCCCTGGGCAGGCTCGATCCTGCGCCGTCCTGTTCGCGTCTCAGACGGCGACGATGAGCGCGATCAGTGCCCGGCGGCCGCGCGGGCCTTGAGGCGCGCTTGCACCTCTGGCCGGCGGAGCGGCGGCACCGTCGGCGGTGGCTGACGGCGGGGCGGCAGGGTGGCGAGCAGACGCGTAGTCGACGCGGTGACCTCGCTGACTGCGGCCTCGAACGCTTCGGTGACAGCGGTCGGGACAGTCGCCAACCCGCTCACCTTGCGAACGTACTGGCGGGCGGCGGCGCTGATCTCTTCGGCCGTGGCCGGTGGTTCGAGACCGCGGAGCTCCGTGATGTTGCGGCACATGTTCGCAACGATACGAGACAGTTAC
>DASUEW010000587.1:0-4577 GCA_036274875.1 Ilumatobacteraceae bacterium | reverse complement strand
GTGACCGCCTGGAAGTCCTCGCCGAGCCACGAGGCGTGGGTTGGCTGGTACCCGGCGGTCAACGTCTGCGTGATGCCGATGATGAACCCGCCCACCACCGCACCGAGCGGCGAATCGAGGCCCCCGAGGATCATCGCCGGGAACGCGGCCAGCGCGATCAACCCGACCGACGGTCGCAGTGCCGCCGGTCCGGAGGCCAGCGTGACCCCGGCGATGGCCGCCACCGCACCGGAGATACCCCACGCCACGGCGACCACGCGTCGCACCGAGATCCCGCGCGCCATGGCCGCCTCCTCGTCGATCGCCACTGCGCGCATGGCAAGCCCCGTGCCGCTGTAGTGGAAGAACACGAAGAACGCGGCGACGACGGCGAACGCGAGGCCGATGCTCCACAGATCCTCGACCGCCATGACGATCTCGCCCGCGGTGACCGTGTCGATGCCCCACGGGTCGCCCAGGTTCTGCGCGTCCTGGCCCCACACCATCGTGACCACCTGATCGATGACGAACAGCAGCCCGATCGTGACCATGATCACCGAGAACACCGGTTCGCCGGCCATGCGGCGCAGGATGAACCGCTCGATGAGCACGCCGACCGCGGCCGCGCCCAGCACGGCGATGACGACGGCGACGACGAACGGCAGACCCCAGGTCTGGCGGGCGTTGAACGTGAAGTAGGCGCCGAGCGCGACGATCGAGCCCTGGGCGAAGTTGATCACGCCCGTCGCCCGGTGGATGACGACGAAACCGAGCGCCACCAACGCGTAGCGCGCGCCGAGCGCGAAGCCTCCGAAGCAGTACTGGAGGAAGTTGTTCATCGGTACATCCCCTCGATGAGCTCGCTGAACTCCTCGGCCACGGCGCGGCGCTTGACCTTCTGCGTGGCGGTCAGCTCGCCGCCCTCGTGGTCGAGCTCGTGATCCAGCATCCGGAACACCTTCACCTGCTCGACCCTGGCGAGGTTGCGGTTGACGTGATCGACCCACTCGTCGATGAGCGCTACCACCTCCGGCTTCGACGAGAGGTCCGCGTACGTCGTGTACGCCAGCTGATGCCGCGTCGCCCAGTCGCCGACGGTGTCGGACTCGATGCCGATCAAGGCGGTGAGGTACTTGCGCTGGTCGCCGATCACGATCGCCTCCTTGACGAACGGCGACACCTTGAGCTGGTTCTCGATCTCGCTCGGCGAGATGTTCTTCCCCCCGGCGGTAATGATGAGGTCCTTGACCCGGTCGGTGATCGTCAGGAACCCGGCTGCGTCGAGCTCGCCGATGTCACCGGTGTGCAGCCAGCCATCGGCGTCGAGCGTCTCGGCCGTCGCCTGCGGGTTCTTGAGGTACCCGAGGAAGTTGCCCGGCGAGCGGGTCAGGATCTCGCCGTCGGGGGCGATGCGGATCTCGACGCCGGGAAGTGCCTTGCCGACCTTGCCGATCCGGACGTCGTCGGCGGGCGTGTACGTCGCGACGGCGGTGTTCTCCGTCTGGCCGTAGCCCTCCCTCACCGGCACACCGAGCGCCCAGAAGAACTCGAGCAGCTGGGGCGCGATCGGCGCCGCACCCGACAAGGCGATGCGCACGCGTCGGAGCCCGAGCTTGTCGCGCAGCGAACGGAACACGAGCAGCCACGTCAGACCCATGAGCAGCCGGTGGAACAGACTCGTGCGGCCGTCCATGCGGTCGCGCGCAAGGCGACGGCCTCGGTGCTCGGCCCAGTGGTACAGCCGTCGTTTGACCCGCGACGCGTCCTGCATCTTGATGTCGACTGTCGCCGCCATCCGCTCCCACACCCTCGGCACGCCGAGGAAGATGGTCGGCTGGACGTCGCGCAGGTCCTTGGCGAAGAACGCGCCACCGCGGCCGAAGTTGACGACGTAGCCGACGCTCAGCGCGTTGATCGCCGAGTTCAACCGCTCGGCGATGTGACACAGGGGGAGGTACGACAGCACCTCGTCGCGGTGGCTCGACTCGAACGCCTGCCCGAACGTGGCTGCGGCCAACACCAGGTTGCGGTGGCTGAGCATCGCGCCTTTGGGCGGGCCGGTCGTGCCTGACGTGTAGACGATCAGTGCCACGTCGTCGGGCTGGAGGGATTCCACACGCGCCAACCACTCCGACTGGCGCTCGGCGCCGAGCGCCTCGAACTCCTCGAACGACATGATCTGGGGATCGTCGAGGTGCTGCAGCACGGTGTTGGCCTCGATCACCACGATGTTCCGCAGGTTCGGAAGACGGTCCCGCACCGCGAGGACCTTGTCGAGCTGCTCCTCGTCCTCGGCGATGAGCACGACCGCCTCGCTGTGGCCCAGCAGGTATTCGACCTCCGACGCCGGTGACGTGGGGTAGATGCCGACTGGCACCGCGCCGATGCCCTGGGCGCCGATGTCGGCGAAGAGCCACTCCGGGCGGTTCTCGCTGTGGATCGCGATCCGGTCGCCGACACCGACGCCGAGCGCGTCGAGCGCCATCCCCACCCGCGCCGCGCTGGTCAGGTAGTCACCCCACGTGTAGGCGACCCAGATCCCCAGCTCGTGGTGGCGGATCGCCGTTCGGTCGCCCATCTCCCCGGCGCGAGCCACCAGCAGCGCCGCCAACGTGGGCGCCGCGGCGGCGGGCTCCGGCGACATGACCGCTGGCGAGGCGGTCGTCATGACGCCTCCACTCCCAGGTAGGCCGCGTGGACCCGCTCGTCACGCTGGACCTCGGCCGGCTCGCCGATGGCGACGACGCGCCCGAAGTCGAGCACCATCACGCGGTCGGCGAGGTCCATGACGAGGTCCATCTGGTGCTCGACGAGGATCGTGGCGATGCCAAGCTCCCGGCGGATCTGCAAGATGTGGTGGGCTGTCTGCTCGGTCTCCTCTTGGTTCATTCCTGCCACCGGTTCGTCGAGCAGGAGCAACCGGGGCTCCATCGCCAGCGCCCGGCCGAGCTCGATCCGCTTCTGCACGCCATAGGGCAGCGCGCCGACCGGCATCGCGCCGTAGTCGGCGAGCTCGAGGAAGTCGGCGACCTCGGCGCAGCGCCGGCGATGCGTCCGCTCCTCGCGACGCGCCCGACCGAACCACAGCGGACCGGATATCGGGCCGGCGCGCAGCAGGTGGTGTCGCCCGAGCATCAGGTTGTCGATCACCGACAGGTTCGCGAACAGCGCCAGGTTCTGGAACGTCCGCGCCACGCCGAGTTCGGCCGTGTCGGCGGGGTGCAGGTCGAGCAGCTCCACACCGTCGAGCCGCGCCGACCCGCGCTGGGGCCGGTACACCGCGTTCAGGCAGTTGAAGATCGACGTCTTGCCGGCCCCGTTGGGCCCGATGACCGCGAACAGCTCGCCCGGACGGACGTCGTAGCTCACGTCGCGCAGCGCCACCACGCCGCCGAACGTCAGCGAGATGTCCTTGACCACCAACAGCGGCTGCGACGCGGACGGGTCGGGCGCCGTCGTCATCACGAGCTCCACTGCTTCTGGCGGTGGTAGCTCTTGACCTCGTGGAACCGCGTCCGGCCACGATCGCCCATCCCGAGGTAGAACTCCTGGATGTCGCGGTCACCACGAAGCTCGTCCGCCGAGCCCGCCTTGGCGACCTTGCCGTTCTCCAGCACGTACGCGTGGTCAGCGATCGAAAGCGCCATCTGTGCGTTCTGCTCGATGAGGAGCACGCCCGTGCCCTGCCCGTTGATGTCGACGATCACGTCGCGGATCTGCTCGATGATGCGCGGCGCAAGACCGAGCGACGGCTCGTCGAGCAGGAGCAGACGCGGCTTGGCCATCAACGCCTGGCCGATCGCCACCATCTGCTGCTCGCCTCCCGACAGGTAGCCGGCCGGGCTGTTCCAGCGGTCGCGCAGCACGGGGAACAGCTCGGCGACCTGCTCGTATCCGGCAGCCAGCTCCTCGCGGCTGGGTCGCCGTACGAGGGCACCGGCGCGCAGGTTCTCCTGCACGGTCAGCTCTGGAAAGAGCCGGCGTCCCTCCATCACCTGGACCACGCCGTGGCCGACGAGGCTCGCCGACGACCGCTCCGTGAGCACCATGCCGTCGAGGCTGATCGTCCCCTTCGTGATGCGGCCTCGGTGCGTCGGCAGCAACCCGCTGATGGCCCGCAGCACCGTCGTCTTGCCGGCTCCGTTGGCCCCGAGCACCGCGACGATCGCGCCCGTCGGCACATCGAGGCTCACGCCCCGCAGCGCGACGATGACATCGCTGTACACGACCTCGAGGTTCTGGATCGACAGCACGGTGTCGGTCGCAATTGCCATGCGACGCCCCTCCACGACCAGCACGGTGGGAACTGACTTGGATCGGCCGGTCTCTGCTCGACTATGAAGGCGATGCGTCGCCGCGAACAGGGACGTTCGTCCCGACCCGAGTCGGTCGTCCGCTTCCGACGTGCTCGGTGATCACCGATCGAACGTCCCCGCCCTCGTCGCGCGGACGTCGTCGGTACGGTGGCTGCGTGCAGGTGGGTGGGTCGTTGCGACGCGAGCTCGGGGTGAGCGACGCCGTGGTGATCGGCGCCGGATCGATGATCGGTGCGGGCGTGTTCGCGGCGTGGGCACCCGCGGCGCAGGCTGCGGGAACCG
>DASUEW010000586.1:0-4166 GCA_036274875.1 Ilumatobacteraceae bacterium | reverse complement strand
CCGCTGGTGCTGGCGGGTCGTCGTTCACGATCAGTGGCGTGTCGTTCGGCGTCGCCGATCCCGGCGAATTGCAGACCCTGGCGAGGAAAGCCGCGATGGCGAACGCACACGAAGTCGCGAGTGAGCTGGCGACTGCCGCGGGCGCCGCGGTCGGCGAGGTGCTGACGATCGTCGAGGGCGTCGCGAGCGGGACGCCGCGTCCGATGATGATGACCGAGATGCGCACGGCGAAGGCGTCGACGCCGGTCGCCACGGGCGAGCAGACGGTCAGGGTGGACGTCACCGTCACCTATCGGCTCGTCGACGCGGTCGGCGAGGCCGCCGCGCGTGGCTGACCTCAACCGAACTGTCTGCTCGAAACGAAGTCTCGGGCCGATTGAAGCAGACAGATCCCGGGTTTGGCCGCGCTGATGGCGCCGGAGATGCCGCGGTTCCGGACGCGCCTCGGGATCGTCGTCGCCGTCGGGTTCGTGTGGCGGGTGGGTCTGCTCGTCGCCGACAAGTGGAACCAGCAGCTGCTGTTCAACGACTCGATCTACTACTCGGCATGGGCGAAGCAGCTCACCGAAGGCCGCTTCTTCCGCGACGTCTTCACCGACCTGCCGAGCGCTGACCACGGCCCGCTGACTTCGGCACTGATTGCCCCGCTGAGCTGGATGAACGATCCGGTCCCGTATCAGCGGTTGGTCACCGTTGTGTGTGGAACGGCGACGATCGCGGTAATCGGTCTGCTCGGACGAGCGGTCAGGGGTGAACGCGTCGGCGTCCTGGCCGCCGTCATCGCCGCCTTGTACCCGAACCTGTGGATCAACGACGGTCTCGTGATGTCGGAGAGCGTGAGCGTGCTCACCGTGAGCATCGTGCTGCTCTGCGGCCACCGCGTGGTCGTCGGCGGACATCGCGACATCCGATCGCTCGCCGTCCTCGGCGGAGTGTGTGGGCTCGCGGCGCTCGCGCGAAGCGAGCTCAGCCTGTTCATCCCGCTGCTCGCGCTGATGGTGATCGTGCCCAGTTGGGCCGGAGACGTCGCATCGTCGATCGGCCATCGATTGGCGGGGACGGGCGTGATGGTCGCGACTGCGATCGCCGTGGTGATGCCCTGGGTCGTGCCCAACCTGGTCCGTTTCGAGCGGCCCGCGCTGTTGTCGACGAGCGACGGCACGACGCTGCTCGGCTCCTACTGCGACGCGTCGTTCTTCGGCCCCAACAAGGGTGGTTGGGCGATCGAGTGTGTGTCGGAGCACCCGACATCCGACCCGGAGATCGATGCGGCTGTGCGCAACCCGCGCCGGCGCGAGGCGGCGCTCGACTACGCCACGGACCATCTCGACGACCTCCCGAAGGTCGTCGCTGCCCGCGTCCTACGCACGGCCGACCTGTACGGAATCGGCACGCTTCTGGAGTCCGACGTCGGTGACGAGCGGCCGCGTTGGGCTGCGTGGGCCGGCATCGTGAGCTGGTGGGTGCTCGCACCGCTGGCAATCGGCGGCTGGTTCCTGCTCCCCGCACGGTCGAGGCGGCTCTTCATGCTGCCCGCTGTCATCGTCTTCGCCGTCGCTGCCGTGTTCTACGGCGGCCATCGGATCCGTTCGACGCTCGAACCGGTCGTCGTGCTCTGCGCGGCCGTAACGCTCGTCGCCATCCGGGACACGGCACGGGCCCGGAGCGGCCACAGAGCCAGCGGTCCGACGTCGGATGCACCACAAGGGCCGGCGAAGTAGCGTCGCGTCGGTGACGTCATCGATGGACGACAAGCTCGCCGATCTCCGGGCACGTCGTGAGGCAGCACTCACCGCCGGCTCACCACGATCGATCGAACGCCAGCACGCGAAGGGCAAGATGCTCGCCCGTGAGCGGATCGACTACCTGCTCGATCCGGGCAGCTTCCACGAGCTCGATCAACTCGCCCGTCACCGCGCCCATGCCTCGGGGCTCGAGGAGCGGCCGTACACCGACGGCGTGATCACCGGTTGGGGGACGGTTGCCGGGCGCAAGGTGTTCCTCTTCTCCCAGGACTTCACCGTCTTCGGTGGCGCGCTCGGCGAGGTCTTCGCCGAGAAGATCCACAAGATGATGGATCTCGCGCTGAAGGTCGGCGCGCCCGTCGTCGGTCTCAACGACGGCGCCGGCGCCCGCATCCAGGAGGGTGTCGTCAGCCTGGCGAGCTACGGCGGCATCTTCCACCGCAACGTGAAGTCCTCGGGGGTGGTGCCGCAGATCTCGGTGATCCTCGGGCCCTGCGCCGGCGGCGCCGTGTACTCACCAGCGATGACCGACTTCATCTTCATGGTGCGCGAGTCGTCGCACATGTTCATCACCGGACCTGACGTCGTGAAGACGGTGACGGGCGAGGACGTGACGCTCGAAGAGCTCGGCGGAGCGATGAGCCACGCGTCGAAGTCCGGCGTCGCGACGTTCGTGGCCGCCGACGAGAAGGCGTGCCTCGACGACGTCCGCTACCTGCTGTCGTTCCTGCCGGCCAACAACATGGAGGAGCCGCCGGTCGACGACACCGGTGACGACCCCGAGCGGCTGTGCCCGGAGCTGCGCGACTTGCTCCCGGCCAGCCCGAACCTGCCGTACGACATGCACAAGGTCATCAACGCGGTGGTCGACGACGGCGATTTCTTCGAGTACTTCCCGCACTGGGCGAAGTCGATCCTGTGTGGCTTCGCCCGCGTCGACGGCCGCACGGTTGGTGTCGTCGCCAACCAGCCGATGGTGCTCGCCGGGGTGCTCGACATCGAGTCGTCGGAGAAGGCGGCCCGGTTCGTGCGCACGTGCGATGCGTTCAACATCCCGCTCGTGACGTTCGTCGACGTGCCGGGCTTCCTCCCCGGCGTCGACCAGGAGTACGGCGGCATCATCCGCCATGGCGCCAAGCTGCTGTACGCGTACTGCGAGTCGACGGTGCCAAGGATCCAGATCATCACCCGCAAGGCGTATGGCGGGGCGTATGTCGTGATGAACTCGAAATCGATCGGCGCCGACCTCGCGTTCGCGTGGCCGTCCGCGGAACTGGCGGTGATGGGCCCCCAGGGCGCAGTCGAGATCGTCTACCGCCGCGAGCTCCAGCAGGCCGCCGACCCCGTGGCACGGCGGGCCGAGCTCGTTGCCGAGTACAGCGAGAAGTACGCCAACCCGTACGCCGCCGCCGAGCGCGGCTACATCGACGATGTGATCGACCCCGCCGACACCCGCCTGAAGATCGCCGCCGGCCTGGCGATGCTGCGCAGCAAGCGCGAGGAGCTTCCCCGCCGCAAGCACGGCAACGTCCCCCTCTGACCCCGACCCGATCCCCGGTCACGCGCGTGCACGAATCCGCAGAGAACGCGTGAACGCGCGGACGGGTGTGCACGACGGCGGACAGAACGTGAACCGGCCCGGCGGTGCGCGGAGGGTTCAGCCGCGGGTGCCGATGGTCTGGATCTCGCCGACTTCGTAGGTGATCGTGGCGGTCGGCCCGTCGATGGTGCCCAAGTCGCCCGATTCGCCGTTGCTGGCTCGCCATGTGACGTGCCAGGTCTGGGTGACGGTGATCGTGAACGGTTCGCTGTCCAACAACGCCGAACCGTGAGCGGTGTAGGTGTGGCCGCACGGCGCCTCCCTGTCGCTCGGTGTGCCGGTCGTCCAGGCGACGCCGACGCCGTCACAGGTGATCTCGTCGCCGTCGCCGGTGGTCCAGGTGGTCGACTCGACGGTGGCGGTGGCGGTGACCGACAGGGTCGGGATCGAGGCGGTCGCGGTGAGTGTTCCGGGGTCGGTGGTGGCCAGCCAGGTCTCCAAGTTGACGTAGCCGACCGTCGGTGGTGACAGCTCGGGCACAGGGGCGGTGATCAGGCGGTGTTGCAGGTCCGACAGTGCGACCGTGGCCACCGTCTCGGGTGGTTCGTCACGGACCCACACGTACTGACGCACCGAACCACAGTCACGGAAGTACAAGTTGCGGCGCACACCGTCGGGATCCTCTCCGACGGTCCCGATGTCGACCAAGTCGGGGTCGCCGCTGATGTCGGCCGCGTGACGCCACCGCGTACAGATCACCCCACTCGGTGCCCGCACCCCACCACCGGGCGCCCCGATCACCCACGAGTAGATGGAGGAAGCACCCCGACCATCATCCCCAGCCCCCGCACCTGGACCCAGTGGCGGCGGAGGATCGTCTC
>DASUEW010000585.1:0-3821 GCA_036274875.1 Ilumatobacteraceae bacterium | reverse complement strand
TACATCGTCGCCCGCCGGCGTCGCGCGGTGATCGGCTACGCCGGCCTGTGGATCTCGGCGGACCCCGCTGGCGACCAGGGTCACGTCACCAACCTCGTCGTCGCCGCCGATCACCGTCGGCGTGGCGTGGCGACTCGTCTGCTTGGGGCGCTCGCCACGGTCGCGATCGAGCGCGGTTGCGTCGCGTTGACGCTGGAGGTCAGGGTGTCGAGCACCGGCGCCCAGGAGCTGTACCGCAAGTTCGGTTTCGGGCCGGCGGGCGTTCGCAAGCGGTACTACGAGAACACCGAGGACGCGATCGTGATGTGGTGCCACGACATCCAATCCGATGAGTACAGCCACCGCTTGCGGGAGCTGGGCGGCGGGACATGAGCGCGGACTTGACGCCCGACGACTCCACCGTCGTGCTCGGGATCGAGACCAGCTGCGACGAGACGGCCGCGGCGTTGGTGATGGGCGGCTCCGACGTGCTGTCGAGCGTGGTGTCGAGCCAGATCGAGTTGCATGCGGACTTCGGTGGGGTCGTGCCCGAGATCGCCAGCCGTGCGCACCTCGAAGCGTTGAACCCGGTCATCGCCCGGGCGGTGGTCGAGGCCGGGATCGACGAGTCACGGATCGACGCCGTCGCGTGCACCATCGGGCCGGGGCTGATCGGTGCCCTGCTCGTCGGAGTTTCGGCGGCCAAGTCGTTGGCGCTGGCGTGGGACGTCCCGTTCGTCGGGGTCAACCACCTCGAGGCGCACTGCTACTCGGCGTTCCTCGAGGATCCCACGCTCGAGTTCCCGCTCGTCGTCCTGATCGCGTCCGGTGGGCACACGATGCTGGTCGAGATGTCCGGTCACGGCCAGTACCGGCTCCTCGGCCAGACCATCGACGACGCGGCAGGTGAGGCGTTCGACAAGGTGGCACGGTTCTTGGGCCTCGGCTATCCGGGAGGGCCGGCGATCGACAACGCCGCCCTGCGCGGCGATCCGGAGGCGATCCGTTTCCCGCGGGCGATGCTCGACGAAGGACTCGATTTCAGCTTCAGCGGCCTCAAGACTTCCGTCGTGAACCACGTCCGCAAGCATCCCGAGGTCACGTCGGCTGACGTGGCGGCGTCGTTCCAGGCGGCCGTCGTCGACGTGCTCGTCGCCAAGGCGCGACGCGCCGCCGAACAGGTCGGGGCGACCGGGCTCGTGCTCGGAGGCGGGGTGGCCGCCAACTCGCTGCTGCGCGAGGAGCTGCTCGGCGCGTGTGCCGCCGACGGGCGTCGTGGATTCCTACCGAGCCGCGAGATGTGCACCGACAACGCGGCCATGATCGCCGCCGTCGGGTGGTATCGCCTCGGGTCGGACGGCCCGAGCCCGCTCAACACCGGCGCCTACCCCAACCTCCGTCTCGAGCTGATGCCCGACTGAACGGCCGTCACCGGCTCCCCCCGAACTTCTGGGCTGCTGCACGCTTCGGCACCCGCGAAATCCTGCAGCCCAGAACGGGATCGGCGACCACTGACGGATGGAGGCGACCTCGGCCCGGGTACCGTCGGGGGCGTTGTGAGCGATCGACTACCACTGCGCATCAGGGCGTTCGAGCCTGCGGTTCCAGTCGTGCTGGCGCCGATGGCGGGGGTCACGAACGCCGCGTTCCGGGCGATGTGCCGGTCGTACGGACCCGATCTGGTCTACGTGAACGAGATGGTGATGGCGACCGCGGTCGTGTTCGGCAACGACAAGACGCAACGGATGATGACGTTCGGGCCCGACGAGCGCCCGCGCAGCCTGCAGATGTACGGCAGCGACCCGCAGATGCTGGGGCGGGCGGTGCACCGCCTGTGCGACGCCGACCGGGTCGACCACATCGACATCAACCTCGGGTGTCCGGCGGCGAAGGTCACCCGCAAGGGCGGCGGCGCGGCGGTGGCGGCCAAGCCGGCCCTGCTGCGGGCGATCGTGCGGGCCGCGGTCGGGGCGGCGAGCCCGTACGGCGTGCCGGTCACCGCCAAGTTCCGCATGGGCCTGTGGAATGACATGCCGAACTATGCCCGCACCGGCGAGATCTGTGCCGATGCCGGGGTGGCCTGGATCGCGCTGCACGCCCGGTCCGTCGAACAGCACTACGCCGGCGAGGCTCACTGGGACGCGATCGGTGAGCTGAAGCGAGCCGTGCCGTCGATCCCGGTGCTCGGCAACGGCGACATCTGGCGGGCTGCCGATGCGGTCGAGATGATGCGGGCGACCGGTTGCGACGGTGTGGTGGTCGGTCGCGGGTGCCTTGGCCGGCCGTGGCTGTTCGGCGACCTCGTCGAGGCGCTCTCGGAGCGGCCCGTCCCGGCCGCGCGTCCGCTCGCCGTCGTGCTCGACGCGATGTCGCGCCACGCCCGGCTGCTGGTCGACCTGTACACGCAGTTCGACGGCCGTGGCCGGGCGGGGGGCGGTCGACGGGGTGGTGAGGATCTTGCGATGTGCGACTTCCGCAAGCACACGTCGTGGTACCTGACCGGTTACCCGGTCGGTCCGGAGGTCCGCCACGCGCTCGCCGGCGTGTCGACGTTGATGGAGCTCGACCACCTGCTCGGTGCCCTCGATCCGTCGACGGAGCTGGTCGAGGGTGGGGAACGGATCAAGCGCGGCCACGCCAACGGCCCGGTCAAGGTCGCTCTCCCCGACGGGTATCTCGACGACCTCGACGATCTGACGACCCCCGACGACGACGCCGTGCTGGCTGTTTCCGGGGGCTGAACCGTGCGGCTGGTGCTCGCCAGCGGATCGCCGCGCCGCCGTGAGCTGCTCACCCTGCTCGCGCTCCCATTCGAGGTCGTCGCGACCGATGTCGACGAGTCCCCACTCCCTGGCGAGCTGCCGATCGATCTGGTGCGCCGCCTGGCCATCGACAAGGTCGAGGTCGTCGATGCGATCGAGATCGACGGCGTCTCCGATCACGATGTCGTGGTCCTCGCCGCCGACACGACCGTCGAGCTGGCCGGTGAGATCCTCGGCAAACCGACCGATGCCGATGACGCTCGGCGGATGTTGCGTTCACTCTCCGCGCGCACCCATCTGGTCCATACGGCCGTCGCTGTGCGTCGTGACGGTCGGACCGTGCACGACGTCGTGACGACATCGGTGACGATGACGTCGATGACGGACGCCGCGATCGAGTGGTACCTGGCGACCGGCGAACCGATGGACAAGGCCGGCGCCTACGCGATCCAGGGTGCTGGCGGGGCATTCGTCGCTGCGATCGACGGGAGTGCCAGCAACGTCGTCGGCCTGCCGTTGGCGACCGTGGTGGAGCTGCTCGCCCGTCAGGGTGTCGCAGCCGCCCGTTAGCACTCGCGCCTTGCGGTTGCTAATGGTCACGTGGAGCGCCTACGATTGGCACTCGCCCTGGTCGAGTGCTAACGCTCGTCCCGAACCCGCAGTGACACGCCAATGGAGGCATGCACCAATGAACCTGAAGCCGCTGGATGACCGAATCGTCGTGAAGCCGAACGAGGCCGAGGAGCGCACCGCGTCGGGCCTCGTGATCCCCGACACCGCCAAGGAGAAGCCGCAGCAGGGTTCGGTCCTCGCCGTCGGCCCCGGCCGCTGGAGCGACGACGGGGGCAAGCACTTCGCGCTCGACATCAGCGTCGGCGACACCGTCTTGTACTCGAAGTACGGCGGCACCGAGGTGACCATCGACGGGGACGACCTGCTGATCCTCACCAGCCGCGACGTGCTCGCGATCGTCGGGAGCTGACATGGTCAAGGTCCTGAAGTACGACGACGAGGCTCGTCGTGCGCTCGAGGCGGGCGTCAACAAGCTCGCCGACACCGTCAAGGTGACGCTCGGCCCGA
>DASUEW010000584.1:0-2319 GCA_036274875.1 Ilumatobacteraceae bacterium | reverse complement strand
TCGGCTTCCCCGTCGCCCTCGGCCTGCTCGGGCTCGGCTGGTCGGCCGGCGTGATCGGCGGATCCACCCTGCTCACCCGCGCGGTCGCCCCCGACGTGCGGGTGCCCCTCCAAGGCGCGACCGACGCCGCGATGAACCTCGGCGCCGCGGCATCCGCTGCGCTGTCCGGGCTCGTTCTCGCCGGCGGCGGCTACCCGGCGGTGAACGCGCTCGCGGCGCTCGTGCTCGTGCCGATCCTGCTCGCCGCGCTGCGTGCCAGGCGCTTCTCCCGTGGCGAGGCCAGGAGCCGCTAGCGCGCGCACCCATGGATTACGGATGCCGTGCACAGCGCTTTGCCAAGAACGAATGGTTACCTAGCGGGTCGACTTCACGTCCGTCGACGAGTCGATCGCGAACGCCGGCGGAACTGTCTCATACTGGAGTATCACCTAGTCGGAGCAGCACCACCGACTGGCTCATCCCCCCACGTGAATTGAGGACATCCTGGCGCTCACCCGGCCCTTCCTGATCGGCATCGTCGCAGTCGCGGTCGTCGGCCTCGTCGCAGGAGCCGCCGCGCTGTCCTCCGTGGGCGCCGACAACGACGCTGCTCCCGAGCGCACCTCGAAAGCCGTCGCAACGGATGCCCCGACGCCGCGCGCGACCCCGGCCGACGCGCCAGCGCCGGTCGCCGTCGACCTCGCCGTGCAGAAGCAGCTGGCCTACGCGCTGGCGCACTGGAAGGACTACAACGTCGAGGACTACGGCGTCGTCACCGGCAACGACTGCGTCAACTTCACCAACCAGTCGCTCATTGCGCGCGGCTGGGAGATGGACGACGAGTGGCGGACAGCCGGAACCGGCTCCAACTTCGACTTCACCAAGCCCTGGGTGAGTTCGACCTCGCTGATGCGCTACCTGGACGCCTCAGGGCGGGCGAGCGCGTTGACCGACGACCAGCGGGACCAGGTGAAGCTCGGCGATGTCGTGCAGTTCGACTGGGACAAGTCGGGCGACCGCGACCACACCGGGGTCGTCACCCGCATCGACAAGACGGATGCCGGCGTGGAGATCTTCTACGCCGGGCACACCGACGACACCGATTACCTGTCGGTGGACTACGCGATCACGACGAAGCACCCGGGCGGCGTGGCCTACTACTGGAGCATCCCCTAGGTCCCGACGGGCTCGACCACCGGTGATCGACCCGGTCGACTGGACTAGGCGATCGCGGCGTCGACGATCGCCTTCGCTTCGACCTGCACCTGGGCGAGGTGCTCCGGCCCCTTGAAGGACTCGGCGTAGATCTTGTACACGTCTTCGGTGCCGCTCGGCCGGGCAGCGAACCAGGCGTTCTCGGTGACGACCTTGACCCCGCCGATGGCCGCGCCGTTGCCGGGGGCGTGGCTGAGCTTGGCGATGATCTTCTCGCCGGCGAGCTCGGTGGCCGTGATGGCGTCGCCGTCGAGTCTGCCCAGCTGTGCCTTCTGCGCCGGCGTGGCGGCGGCATCCACCCGCGCGTAGGCCGGTGCGCCGAAGTGCTCGGCGAGTTCGGCGTACCGCTGGCTCGGGGTCTTGCCGGTCACGGCGAGCATCTCCGCCGCGAGCAGGGCCAGCAGGATGCCGTCCTTGTCCGTGGTCCAGACCGTGCCGTCGAAGCGCACGAAGCTGGCGCCGGCGCTCTCCTCGCCGCCGAACGCGACGGACCCGTCGATCAGCCCCGGCACGAACCACTTGAAGCCGACCGGCACCTCCCACAGGTCGCGGCCGAGGAAGCCGGCGACGCGGTCGATCATGGTCGACGAGACGAGGGTCTTGCCGATCCGGGCGTCCGCGCGCCAGCCGTCCCGGTGGCTGTACAGGTAGTCGATCGCGACGGCCAGGAAGTGGTTCGGGTTCATCAGCCCGCCGTCCGGGGTGACGATGCCGTGCCGGTCGGCGTCGGCGTCGTTGCCGGTGAGGATGTCGTAGTCGTCCTTGTGGGCGAGAACGGATGCCATCGCCGAGGGGCTCGACGGATCCATCCGGATCGTGCCGTCCCAGTCCAGGGTCATGAACCGCCAGGTCGGGTCGACCCTGGGGTTGACGACGGTCAGGTCGAGCTCGTACCGGTCGCGGATGGCGCCCCAGTAGCCGACGCTTGCGCCGCCGAGCGGGTCGGCGCCGATGCGGATGCCGCTGGCCTTGATGGCCTGCATGTCGATGATGTTCTCGAGGTCGTTCACGTAGTGGCCGCGGAAGTCGTACGTCTCCACCGCGCTCGGCTCGCTCATCCTGACCTCCCTGAGGCCGTCGGCGATGAGTTCGTTGGCGCGGTTGGCGATCCAGGAGGTGGCGTCG
>DASUEW010000583.1:0-7782 GCA_036274875.1 Ilumatobacteraceae bacterium | reverse complement strand
CAACACCAGGGCATCGAGTGGATCGCCGTCGCCGCCGAGGGTCTCGGGGACGAACCCGTAGTCGGCCGGATAGGTGGTGGCCGTGAACAGCCGCCGATCGAGGAACACGCGGCCGCTCTCGTGGTCGATCTCGTACTTGTTCCGGCTGCCCCGCGGGATCTCGATGACCACGAAGATGCATCCCTCGGCGGGCGACTTCGGCATCCGGCGATCATCCCACATCGCGAGAACCCAGCCGTCGGTGCCACAGCGCCAGCCAGTAGCGTCCCAAGCATGGAGTTCCGACGGATCACGAACCTGCCGCCGTACGTGTTCACGATCATCAACAACTTGAAGATCGAGGCACGTCGGGCGGGGGCCGACGTGATCGACCTCGGATTCGGCAACCCCGACATCCCGTCGCCCGACATCGCCGTCGCCAAGCTCGCCGAAGCCGCCAGGAATCCGCGCAACCACCGCTACTCGTTGAGCCGCGGCTTGCCGAAGCTGCGCGAGGCGATCGCCGGGTACTACGCCAACACCTGGGGCGTCGAGCTCGACCCCGAGCTCGAGATCACCAACACGATCGGCTCCAAGGAGGGCTTCAGCCACCTGATGTGGGTGCTGCTCGACCGCGGCGATGCGGCCATCGTGCCGAGCCCGAGTTACCCGATCCACATCTACGGCCCGCTGTTCGCCGGTGCCGACCTGCGCCAGGTTCCGATGCGCGGGTTGACCCATCCCGAGGCTCGCCAGAACTTCGCCGACGACTTCTTCAACAGCCTCCACACCGCGTACGACGTCGGCTGGCCGAAGCCGCGAGTGCTCGTGATCTCCTTCCCGCACAACCCGACGGGAGCCAGCGTCGATCTCGCCTTCATGCAGCGCGTCGTCGACTTCTGCCGCGAGCGCGGGATGATCGTCGTCCACGACTTCGCGTATGCGGACATCGGCTTCGGTGGCGTCAAGCCGCCGAGCATCCTGCAGGCGGTCGGCGCCCGCGAGTGCGCGGTCGAGCAGTATTCGATGACGAAGAGCTTCTCGATGGCGGGCTGGCGCTGCGCGTTCATGCTCGGCAACGCCGAGGTGGTCCAGGCACTCGTGAAACTGAAGAGCTATCTCGACTATGGCATGTTCCAGCCCGTGCAGATCGCCGCCACCGTCGCGCTCAACGAGGCGGCCGACGTCCCGAGGGAGATCTGTGCGACGTACGAGAGCCGTTGTGACGTGCTGATCGACGGGCTGACGAAGATGGGGTGGAACGTGCTGAAGCCCGGTGGGTCGATGTTCGTGTGGGCGCCGATCCCCGAGCCGTACGCCGAGATGGACTCGGTCGAGTTCTGCTCGATGATCGTCAGGGACTGCAACGTCGCGCTCTCGCCGGGGCTCGGGTTCGGACCGGGTGGCGAGGGATACGCGCGGTTCGCCCTGATCGAGAACGAGAAGCGCATCCAGCAGGGTCTGCGCAACCTGCGCCGCGGCCTGACGAAGCTGGGCTGACGGGCTCGGGTGAGCGCAGCCCCCCAGCAAGCACGGTTGAGCGCGCACGCGCGGTTCATGTTCCTGACACATCGCCACCGATAGGTTGCGGCGGGTGCACGCCGTCGTCCTGCGCGTCTGGTTGCCCGACCGCCCTGGTGCGCTCGGCCAGGTGGCGAGCAGGATCGGCTCCGTGCGCGGCGACGTGCTCGGCATCGAGATCCTCGAATCCGGAGGTGGCCGGGTGGTCGACGAACTGGTCGTGGACCTACCCGATGCCAACGTCGTCGAACTCCTGATCGCCGAAGTGAGCGCGGTCGACGGCGTCTCCGTGGAGCATGTCCGCCCGATCGAGGGCGACCGCATCGACCCTGATCTCGTGGCCTTGGCGTCAGGTGCCGAGCTCGCCGAGGCCGATCCGGCCGACCGGCTGGCGGTGTTGTGCGCGGCAGTCGCCCGGGTCGCCGACGCCGAGTGGGCGGCTGTCATCGGCGATGGCGCTGTGCTGCACTCGTGCGGACAGCCGCCCGAACTGCCGTGGCTGCGCGCGTTCCTCGACGGCAGCAAGCACCTCCGCGACGCGAACGGTGCGCCCAGCGATCTGGTATGGGCCCGCTTGCCGCGATCTGGAGTGGCAGTGGCGGCGGGTCGGTCAGATCGAACGGTGCGCGAGCGAGAACGCATTCGCGTCGCTCTCCTCGCGAGGGTCGCCGACGCGCTCGAGTGCTAGCCCTGGCGGTCCCAACCGCGTGACCGCTCGACCGCCCGGAGCCATTGCGCGTGAGCGAGGTCGGCCATCGTCCGGTCCTCCACCGGGGTGAACGTGGCGTCGAGCTGCCAACGGGCGGCGATCGATGCGAGGTCGGGCCAGACTCCCTCGGCGAGTCCGGCGAGGAACGCTGCGCCGAGCGCGGTTGTCTCCTGGTCGACCGGTCGCCGAACCGGCACTCCGAGCTGATCGGCCTGGAACTGCAACATGACGTCCATCGCCGAGGCGCCGCCGTCGACGCGAAGATCGGTGAGCGGCGTTCCGCTGGCTGCCACCATCGCCGTGACCGCGTCGCGCGTCTGGTACGCCATCGCCTCGATGACCGCCCTCGTCAGGTGGGCACGCGTCGTGCCGCGGGTGATCCCGAGCACGGCGCCACGGGCGTACGGGTCCCACCACGGCGATCCGAGACCCGTGAACGCCGGCACGATGTACACGCCCCCGGTGTCGGGCACGCTGGCGGCGAGGGGGCCCGCCTGTGGCGCCTCGTCGATGATGCTCATGCCGTCGCGCAGCCACTGGATCGCGGCGCCCGTGACGAAGATCGCCCCTTCGAGCGCGTAGGCGACCGTGCCGTCCATGAGCTCCCACGCGATCGTCGTCAGCATCCCCTCGGTCGGTGGTGGGCACCGATCGCCGACGTTGAGCAGCACGAAGCTCCCTGTGCCGTATGTGTTCTTCGCCGTCCCCGGTTCGAAGCACGCCTGCCCGAACAGGGCGGCCTGTTGATCGCCCGCGATCCCGCTGACCGGGATGCCCGGAACGACCGCGCAGCGATCGGATGTGACGCCGAATCGCCCGCTCGAGGGGCGGACCTCGGGCAGCGCCGACATCGGCACGCTGAGCAGCTCGCACAGTTCAGGGTCCCATCGACGCCCGACGATGTCGAACAGCATCGTCCGGCTGGCGTTGGTCGGATCGGTGGCGAACACGTCACCGCCGGTCAGGTTCCACAACAACCACGCGTCGACAGTCCCGAGGGCGAGATCGTCGGACACCTCGACGGCCCCCTCGGTCAGCAGCCACTCGAACTTGGTGCCGCTGAAGTAGGGATCGAGCACCAACCCGGTGCGTGAGCGCACCAGATCGAGGTGTCCCTGCGCCGCCAGCTCGGTGCAGCGCGCGGCCGTGCGGCGATCCTGCCAGACGATCGCGTTCGCGTACGGCTCGCCCGTCGTGCGATCCCAAGCGACGACGGTCTCGCGCTGGTTGGTGATCCCGATCGCCGCGACGTGGTCGGCTCCGACGCTGCCGAAGACCTCGTCGAGCGTTGCCATCACGGCCGTCCAGATCTCGGCCGCGTCGTGCTCGACCCAGCCGGGGTGGGGGTACCACTGCGTGAACTCCCGATAGGCCGAGACCGGCGGGCGATCGTCGGCGAACACGGCGCGGCTGCGGACACCGGTGGTACCGGCGTCGATCGCGATCACGCATGTCCGGTCGGTCACCGGCGTCACCGTACCCGCGGGTCCGAGGCGCGCTCAGCGGCGCCTGTTGCCAGGACGGTTCGCTCGGCCGCCGCCGGCCGTGCGCCGGGTCGGCGCCGGCCGCCGGCGCGTGGTACCCGTGACAGCCGGGCTCGCCGGGCCGTCGGCACGGTCGACGCGCTCCGCCCGCAGCTGCTTGAGCGACTTGCGCTGGTAGCCGAACTTGGCGAGCACGACGCCGAGCGCGAGGTAGAGCGGACCGCTGATGAGCAGTCCCGCCATCGCGCCGGCCAGGCTGGCGTCGCTGAAGAAGATGACGAAGATCGCCGCCATGATCGCGGCATAGATCAGCCACTCGCGGATCAGGCGCTGCCACGGCACCGGTCGGCTCGACTCCCACGCCATCAGGGGGCTTCCTATCAGATCAGGTGCTCGTCGCATATCCTCACGAAGGTGCGTGTCGGCGTGCTCACGGGTGGAGGCGACTGCCCCGGACTCAACGCCGTGATCCGTGGCATCGTGCGCAAGTGCGAGCGTCACTTCGGCGACGAGGTGCTCGGATTCCTCGACGCCTGGGACGGTGTACGCGAGCGCCGCACCATCCCGCTCACGGTCGAGACGATGCGCGGCATGCTGCCGCGTGGCGGCACCGTGATCGGTACCCGGCGCGGTAGCCCGTTCGATCGTCCCGGCGGCATCGAGGAGATCAAGGCGACGCTCGCCGACATGGGTCTCGAGGCGTTGATCGTCATCGGCGGGAACGGGTCGCTGACCGTTGCCTGTCGGCTCCACACCGAGCACGGGCTGCCCATCGTGGGCGTGCCGAAGACGATCGACAACGACATCTTCGGCACCGACTTGACGTTCGGGTTCAACACCGCGGTGCAGATCGCGACGGACGCGATCGACCGACTCCACACCACCGCCGAGAGCCACGACCGGGTGATGGTCGTCGAGGTGATGGGTCGTCACAGCGGATGGATCGCGACCCACGCAGGGATCGCCGGAGGCGCGGCGGTCGTGCTCATCCCGGAGTTCCCGTTCGACATCGACGAGGTGTGCGACCGCATCCAACGCCGCCACGAGGGGGGCCGCTACGCCTCGATCGTCGTCGTCGCCGAGGGAGCGCTCCCGAAGGAAGGGTCGCTCGACATCGGCGAGCGGGGTGTCGACCAGTTCGGCCACACACGCCTGGGGGGCATCGGCAACATCGTCGCCGACGAGATCGGCCGGCGCACCGGGTTCGACACCCGCCCCGTGTTGCTCGGTCATGTGCAACGGGGTGGGACGCCGACGGCGTTCGATCGCGTGCTGTCGACCCGCTTCGGCGTCGCCGCCGCCGACGCCGTGCACGATCAGGCCTGGGGCGAGATGGTGGTGCTCCACGGCAACGCCATCGAGCGGACGCCGCTCACGGTGGCCGTCGGGCGGACGCGCGGCGTCGACCTGTCGCTGTACCACGACGTCGCCGAGATCTTCTTTGCCTAATTGACCCGGCTCAACCTGCATCGGCGACATGCTCGTCTGGTCGCCGGCTCGACCGGGCTGGCCGACTGGACGCCTAGCCCGCGGCTCAGCCGGGCGACGGCACGGCGGGATACGGCGGTTGGGCCGACTGCACGAGACCGGGGAAGTCGTACACGGTCAGTTCACCGTCGCGGGTCTCGCCGTCGCCTTTCGGCCAGCGCTGGTCCTCACCGTTCACACGCAGCCGGACAGCTCTCACTCCGTCGATCTCGGCGGCCGTGAACACGATCTGCGCCACGGCGAGGACGAGCAGTTCGCCCGACAGCTCGGTGATCTCGGGCGAGACGTCGACGAACAACACGTCGCCCGACGAACGCGTCGAGATCAGTTGCGTCTCCTGGGGGATGTTGGTGACGAGCCGCGACGCCAGCTCTTCGGGGTTCGGGCCCGCCAACAGCGACGTGATCAGCGGCCTCGGGCCGGACGCCACGTCACGCGAGGTCGAGCGCAGGAGGCTGGGGTCGCCCGCCTCGCTGGGCGCCACGAGGTAGATGCGACTCGTGCCGCCCGCCTCGTCGCCGTCGGAGGCCCCGTTCGCAGTCAGGCTGCGCTCGTTGGGCGGGACGTCGCGCGGCGTCGAATCTGCCCCGATCCCGCATCCGCCGACCCCGACGACGACGGCCGCGACCACGATGCAGCCGGCCCGCCTCGCCAGCGATGGGTTCATTCGACGAACTCCGAGGTCTCGTCCTGCGACTCGGTTGGCTCCTCCTGCGCTTCCGACGCGGGCAGCTCGAGGACGAAGCGCGCGCCCGGTTCGCCGTCGACGCGATCCTCGATCCAGACGCGACCGCCGTGCATCCGGATGTGCTCGTCGACCAGCGCCAGGCCGAGTCCCGCACCGTCGCTCCCCGTTCGGCGGCCGGCGCCACCGCCGCGGGCGAACCGCTCGAACACCAGCTCGCGCTCGTCGACGGGGATACCGCCGCCGTGATCGGACACCGCGATCTGCACGTGGGTGACCGGGGCGTCGTGGTCGTCGACTTCGGCGATCGCAACCTCGGGCTCACCGCCGCCGTGACTGCGGGCGTTGTCGATGAGGTTGGCGATGACCCGAGCCAACCGCCGGCGATCGCCGCGGATCAGCACCTGCTCCGCGCGTTCGGTCACCGTCACACGCGTGCCGGGAAGGCTGCTGACGGCGACCGCGTGGCGGACGAACTCGGCCACGTGCAGCTCCTCGAGGTGCAACCGGATCGCGCCTGCATCGAAGCGGCTGATCTCGAGCAGGTCTTCGACGAGACCCTGGAACCGGGTCACGTCACCGCTCAGGAGGTCGAGCGCAGCCTGGGCGCGCTCAGGCATCTCGTCGCGCCGGCCCTCCATCACCTCGATCGACGCCGCCAGCGTCATCAGCGGCGATCGCAGCTCGTGGCTGACGTCGGACGCGAATCGAGCGTCGCGCTCGATGCGGAGCTGCAGCGCGGATGCCATGTCGTTGAACGAGTTGGCGAGGACGCTGAGGTCGGGGTCGTCGGTCGGTTCGAGACGGGTGTCGAGGCGTCCTCCGGCGATTGCCTTGGCTGCCTGGGCCGCGACACGTACGGGTCGCACGGCGCGACGAGCGGCGAACACCCCGAGCAGCACACCGAACCCGGTGGTGATGATCCCTGCGAAGAACAGCGACAGCCGGATGCTGCCGAGCGTGCTGTTGACCTCGTCGAGGCTGAAGAACTCGAAATACGCGTTGTCGCCCTGGAGTGGCCACCCGACGACGATCGTGGGTTGCTTGGCGACATGCACGGTCATGCGCGCCGGCACCCCGTCGTTCATCACTCGATCGCGGAGTGCAGAGGGCCCCGCGGTGAAGTCGTACGGCGGCGAACCGCCACTCGAGGCGTCCTTGTACCAGATGATCCCGCGCTGGACACCGAACCCCTCGAGCGCGGCGATCGCCGCACGCGTGCTGAGTGGGTTGCCCGCCAGCAGGGCCTGCACGGTCGCCGCATGGAGGCGAGCGGCGTCGACGCTGTTGCGGTCGCGCTGCTGTACCACGTTCGAGCGGGTGAACCCGTACGTCGTGAACGCGAGGAACGTCGACAGCGTCATCGATCCGAGCGTGAAGATCAGCAGGATCCGCCGTCGGAGTCCGAGCGCCGAACGCCGCCGGCGAGCCGGTCGTCGGAAGAGGCGCGAGAGGAGATCGCGCGCCCGCAAGCCCGGTGTCGACTCGTCGCCCGAGACCAGGGCGGCGGGGACGGTCACGTCTGGAGACGGTATCCGAGGCCACGCACGGTCACGACGTGACGCGGGTTCGCCGGATCGGCCTCGACCTTGGTGCGCAGGCGTCGCACGTGGACGTCGACGAGCCGCCCGTCACCGAAGTAGTCGTAGCCCCACACCTTGTCGAGGAGAGCTTCGCGGCTGAGCACCTTGCCCGGACTCTCGGCGAGTTCACACAGCAGACGGAACTCGGTCTTGGTGAGGTGGACCTCGGCGCCGTCGCGCAGCACCTTGCCCTCGTCGGGGATCAGTTCGAGGTCGCCGAAACTCAGGCGGGAGTGACCGTGCACGCTCGGCCGGACTCGTCGCAGCAATGCTCGGATGCGCGCCGACAGTTCCTTGGGGGCGAAGGGTTTGGTGAGGTAGTCGTCGGCACCC
>DASUEW010000582.1:0-2440 GCA_036274875.1 Ilumatobacteraceae bacterium | reverse complement strand
GAACCACGCGGCCGTCGTCGCAGCGCACGGTCACCTCGTCCCCGTCGCGCTCGATCGACGTGGCGCGGGCACCCTTCAGCAGCCGCACACCGCGCCGCAGGAAGTCGTCCTCGAGCACTGCCGCGACCTCGGGGTCCTTGCCGGGGAGCACCTGCTGACGGCTGACGACGAGCGTCACCGCGGCGCCGAACGACGAGAACATGTGGACGAACTCGACGCCGGTCACGCCGGACCCCACGACGGTCACGCTCTCGGGGAACGTCTTGGGCGGGTAGCAGTCGCGGGTGGTGAGGATGCGATCACCGTCGGGGAAGCACCAGTCCGGAACCCGCGGCTTCGACCCGGTCGAGACGAGCGCGCAGTCGAACCCCAACTCCTCGGTCCCCTCGGCGGTCTCGACCGTCAGTGTGTTCGTGCCGGTGAAGCGCGCCACGCCGCGGATCAACTGCACGCCCTGGCTCTCGAGCAGCGTCGTCGTGCTCTTCTGGAGGTGCGACTTGATGCCCTCGATGCGGGAGATCAGGCCCTCGACGTCGACCTCCGGGTTCGCCTGTTCGAGCCCCATGCCGTGTATGCGACGGGCGAAGCTCATCGCACCCCCGGTCGCGATCATCGTCTTCGACGGGATGCAGTCCCACAGGTGCGCGGCCCCACCGATCACGTCGCGTTCCACGATCGTGACCCGCGCGCCGAGCCGAGCTGCATACGTAGCCGCGGTGTTTCCTGCCGGCCCACCCCCGACGATGACGAAGCGCATGGTCACGGCAACAGGCTACGGCGCATGTTCGTCGTCGTGGTCCATCGCTGGTGCGTCGGTCACGAACAGCACCGATCGCGAGTTGCCGGTGGGGACGGCCTCTGTCGTCGCCTGCACGAGGTTCGGGCAGTAGGTCGACGGGTACGCCATCTGATCGCGTCGCTCGCCCACCCACTCGAAGTGCATCCCGTCGGGCACCAAGAAGTTGCCGCCCCACGCGAAGTTGTGGCGACGGAAGATGCGCACGACGTCGCAGTTCATCTGTGGAACGCAGCCCTGGCAGTTGCTCAGCGTGTTGGTGTCGAGTGCCATCGCCCACGAGTGCCGCGACAGGAAGCCGAGCTCACCTCCGATCCGGTTGAAACGCGCGTAGTGGCACCCGCCGTACGTGTTGGCGTTGGTCACGTCGATGGTGCCGGCGAGACCGGCCGCGGCCACCTCATCGAGAGCCGCACGCAGGTCGGCGACGATCCGGTTGTGGCAGCGTGCCCGGATCGGGATCTGCACGCTGAGCAGCTCGCGACCGGCGGGCAGGTTCGCCGCCTGCCAGGCAGCCTCCTGGATGATGCTCCCGTCGCCGAGGATCTGGTAGGCGAACTCGCCGAGCAGCTCCTTGGTGCGAGCGAGCCCGAGGTTGCCGTCGGGGCTCGGTGGATCCCAGCTGTGACGGACTCGCGTCCGGAAGCGACCCGTGACCCCACGATTGGTGAGCGCGGTGTCGAGCGCGACGCGAGACGAGAACCCCCAGATCACGACCTGGGTGTTGGTGGTGATCCCCAATCGATCGGCCGCCGCGATCGTCATCAGCAGCTCGGTGCCGCCGATCTCGACCTCGGTGCCGATCCTCGAGATCGTGAGCGTGTGCACACCCCCGTCGGCGGCGACCAACTCGATCAGGTCGCCCGCCTGGGCACCGCGGAGGCCGGCGGTCCGCTCCCCCATCACGACGGACGCCGGCGTGAGGGCACCAGAGATGCCACGGCCGCTGACGGCCGCGATCGCCGCGGGGTGCAGCGCCGTGACCGACATCGGCAACCGGAAGCCGGAAGGCGCCTGCTGCACGATCGACCCGGCGCGGGTGATGCGGATCATTCCGATCGTGACGCCCCGACCCGCTGTGCCGACCCCTCCAGCGTCGCGCGCTGCGGCGAGCGCACCGTAGAGGTTGCCGGTGTCGATCTCGCTGACGTCGGAGACGGTGACGATGTCGCCGAGCAACTCGACCGCCGTCGCCCTGGCGCCGGCTGTCGCCGGTTCGTCGAGCGTGCCGACCAACGCCGGCGCAGCGACGGCGACGACCGCCGACGCCGCCAGGACCGCAGCCAGCGAGAGGACCGCAGCCCGTCGTGAGGGGCGGGCGAGATGGGGGGATGACGACAGCACGGCTATGAAGGCTAGAAGCCACCATCGAGAACCGCCGGGCAGCGACTACCGTCGGGCCATCGTGGACCAGGGAACCGACGCTGGAGCCGATGCGGCCGAGACTGCAACCTCAGCAGTTGGGACGCACGAGGTGGCTGCAATTATGCCGTCGGGCAGCGGTCTCATCGCCGAGAGGGCTCGCCGGCACGCACGGGTCCATGCGCTCCGTGATGGCGGCATCGAGCCGTACCCGTACCGGTTCGACCGCTCGCACACGCTCAGCGAGATCCGCGAACGTTGGGGATCGCTCGAGCCCGGCAC
>DASUEW010000581.1:0-4019 GCA_036274875.1 Ilumatobacteraceae bacterium | reverse complement strand
GCCGACGGCAACGGTGTAGAGCTCGGCGCCGTCGGACCCCAGCCCTGCCTGCTGGTCGACGAAGCGGACCAGCTCGGGGTGCTCGCGGCGGCACGGCACGCAGTTCGACGTGAAGAAGTTCAGCACGACCCAGCTGCCCTTGCGACGCGACAGGTCGAACGACGTGCCGTCGGCAAACGCACCGCTGGCGGCCGGCGCCGGACGATCGAGGAGCGGGGTGTCGGCCGTCTCGTCGCGAGATGCATCGGCACCGGCGAGCACGACGAAAAGACCACCCAGCACGACGGCCACTGCCAAGGCGACGAACGGTGCGACGCGCCGGCGGCGAGCGGTGTCGGTCACTGCGTCAGTCACGACCGCACCATCTCCGGCTCGGGCATCTCGACCGGTGCCGAGACCGGTTCGGTCGGCCGCCTGCGCCTCCCGCCGGGGAACGCGGCGAGGATCGTGCCGATCGCCATCACCGCGCCGCCGATCCACAGCCACAGCACCATCGGCTTGACGAAGACCCGCAGCGTGACCTCCCGATCCGTCGGCACCGGCGCCACCGCCGACGGCGCGATGGTCAGGTAGACGTCGTTGGTGAGCCCGGTTCGCACGCTCGGTGTGGCGATGTCGGTCCCGAGTCTGAGGTACTTGGTGATCGCCGGGGCGTAGACCTTGTCGCCGTCGAGCAGCACCTCGGCCCGCACGACGCTCGCCCGGTCGTCGACGTCCTGGGTGATCCGCACCAGCTCGAACGTGTGGCCACCCCAGGCGCGCTCCTCGCCGACCGGCAGCGGGATCGTCGCCGAGTGGGTGTAGCTGTTCGACGCCGCCAGGGCGACGGCGATCATGATCACGCCGAGGTGCACGACCATGCCGCCGTTGGCGCGCCCGACGAGACCTCGCCAACCCTGCCGGCGGGTGGCGAGCACGACCTGGCGGAGCGCGGCGCCGGCGGCGAACCCGGCGAGCCCGAACGCGACGAGCGGGGCCCAGCCGTCGGCGCCCACCACGACGGCGAGACCGAGCGCACCGGCCCCGCACCACGCCGGCCAGAACAACCGGTCGCGCAGCAGCTCCGTCGAGGCCTTGCGCCACGGGAGCACCGGCGCGACAGCCATCATGAACAGCAGGGCGATGCCGATCGGCATCGAGAGCCGGTCGAAATAGGGCGCCCCGACGACGGTGCGGCGGTCCTGCAGAGCCTCGACGAGCAGCGGGTACACGGTGCCGAGCAGCACGACGAACGCGAACACGGTGAACAGCACGTTGTTGGCGAGGAACGCCCCTTCGCGCGACACCGGGGAATCGATCGTGCCCGGCGATCGAAGGCGATCACCACGCCACGCGATGAGCGCCAGCGACACGATCACGACGAGCCCGAAGAACGCGAGGAGGTAGCCGTCGACCTGCCCGGCGGCGAACGCGTGAACGCTGTTGATCACGCCGGACCTGGTGAGGAACGTGCCGAGGATCGTCAGCGCGAACGTGGCGACCAGCAGGCTGAGGTTCCACACCCGCAGCATCCCTCGCCGTTCCTGCACGAGCACCGAGTGGATGTACGCGGTCCCGGTCAGCCACGGCAGGAGGCTCGCGTTCTCGACCGGATCCCACGCCCACACGCCGCTCCACCCCAGCACCTCGTAGCTCCACCAGCCGCCGAGCAGGATGCCGATCGTGAGCAACCCCCACGAGAACAGCGCCCAGCGCCTGGTCTCCATCAGCCAGCCCTCGCCGACCCGGCCCGTGATGAGCGCCGCGATGGCGAACGCGAACGGCACCGTGAACCCGACGTAGCCCAGGTACAGGATCGGCGGGTGGAACAGCACGAGGATGTGGTTCTGGAGCAGCGGGTTCGGACCCGGCCCGTCGAAACCGGCTCCGACGGGCGGGCCGTTCTGGAACGGCGAAGCGGGGCCGAAGCTGACGAGTGCGAAGAAGGCGGCGACGACGAACATCACGACGAGCGCCCAGCCGACGAGCGGATCGGCGGTGCGCCGGCGGAAGCGCCAGGCGACCGCCGCCGTGTACCCGGCGATGATGATCGCCCACAGCAGGATCGACCCCTCGAGCGAGCTCCACATCGCGGCCACGTTGTAGAGCGGTGGCGTGCTCTTCGACCCGACCTGCTGCACGTAGGCGAGCGAGAAGTCGCGTGTGATCAGCGCCCGCTGCATCATCACGACCGCCAGCACCGCGCCCGCCAGCCCGAGCCACGCGTACCTCGGCGCCAGGCGCAGCGTTCGTTCGTTGCCGGCACGGATCGAGAACGCCGTCGACAGCGCACCGAACGTCGTCGCGGCCAGCATCAGCATCAGCCCGGCGTTGCCGAGCGCGAGGTTGAGGCTGGCGGCGATCATCCGCCGTCCGTAGGGCAGGTCGACGCCGCGTCGGCCTCGGCCTCGGCGAGGCGCTCGGGGTTCGCTGCCTCGTAGCTGCTGTCGTGCTTGACCTCGATGTCGTCACCCATGAACGTGTCGCCCTCGAGGCGGCCGTGCACGATGACCGGCATGCACTCCTTGAAGATGCCGCCCGGCTGGCCGTCGTACCTGACCGGCACGGTGACGTCGTTGAACGTGATCGTGAACGCCGTGTCACCGTTCGACTCCGACAGCGATCCGGCGTCGACGGTGCCCTGGACGCGCAGGCGTCGATCGGCGTCGCAGCCGGACCGCACACCGATCTCGTCGGCGTTGCAGTAGTAGTCGACGGCTGACCGCAGGAACTGGGTGACGATCACGCCGCCTGCCACGAGCACGAGCCCGAGCACGACGATCGGGATCCAGCGCCGTTGCGTGCGGCCGCGTGGCGCAGCGTCAGCGACGGGCCGCGGGCTGAGGTCGGTCATAACCAGTGCTTGTCGTCGTCGGGGACCTGCTCCGACAACCGGCGGCCGTGCCGGACGAACCGCCAGGCGACGAACGCGACCGTCACGAACGTCACGATGTAGCTGCCGAGGATGAACCCTGCGTCCTCCATCACCGACCTCCTGGCATCACGAACCGCCCGCTTCGGCACGGCGCGCTTGCAGGGCCACGTCGAGACCTTGGTCGTCGAGCAGGTCCTCCATCGCCATCGCCCGGGTGCGGTGCATCAGCAACCACACGTACAACAACGTGAACGCCACCACACCGACGAACAGGCTGAACAGCATCAGGCCGTCCATGTCGACGTCGCCGCCGGGGTCGAGCACGGTCGCTTCCTGGTGGAGGCTGCGCCACAGCCGCACGCTCCAGTGCACGAGCGGGATCTCGAGCACGGCCAGCAGCCCGATCACGGAGCTGCGCCGGGCGCGCTGGTGGTGGCTGCCGCCGAGACCGCGGACCGCGAGGTATCCGATGTAGCTGACGAACAGCAGCGCCGTGGTCGTGAGGCGTGGATCCCATCGCCAGAACACTCCCCACGTCAACCGTCCCCACAGCGAGCCGACGACGAGCGTCACGGCGACGAACACGACGCCGACCTCGGCGCTCGCGCCGGCGAGGCGGTCGAACCCGAGCGAGTGGTTCCGTCCGAACAGGTAAACCGCGGACGCGAGAGCGGTGACGACGAACGCCAGGTAGGCGATCCAGATCGTCGGCACATGGACGTAGAGGATGCGGACCGCTTCTTCCTGGTCGCGGTCGGCCGGCGAGAAGCCCAGCCCGAACGCCACCAGCCATCCCATCGACACGATCGTCGCCAGGCCGAGCAGGCGCGTCGCACGGGTGGCGGTCGTGGCGGACGTGCTCGCTCGAGGTGCCAGGGGATCCCGGTCGATGATGGTCATACACGACTCATTCTCGTCATTCGTCGACGAGCGGGCCAAAGGCCAGCGAACCCCCGACCCCGAATGCGACGGCGAAGACGGCGAGCAGGCCCACCCAGGGCCAGCCCTCCGACACTGCCGCCCCAGCGGTGCCGAGCGCTGATTCGACCGCTCGCGTCGCTCCGATCAGGACGGGCGCCACCACCGGGAACACGAGCAGCGGGAGCAACGTCTCGCGGCCCTTGAACCCTGCGGCAAGGCCTCCGTACAGCGTACCGACGGCGGC
>DASUEW010000580.1:0-3034 GCA_036274875.1 Ilumatobacteraceae bacterium | reverse complement strand
CGCACGGTCTCGATGGGCTCACCGGGAGTAGCTGAGAGTGGCAGAGGCACTCGGCGGCGTCGCGATCGCGATTGTCAGCACCCTGTCAGCGGTCGTTGTCGACCGCGGTGAGCCGCTGGCTGAGGGTCGGGATGATGATGGCCGCCGCGAGGAGGTGGGTCCCCGCGAGTACGGCTTTGGTGGCGGTGTCGTCGGGAGCTGCGATCGCTGGGATGAGCGACAGGCCGGCGGCGACTGTGGTGACGACGACGAACCGTCGGCGCCGGCGAAGGAGTCGGGCCAACACGACGCCCAGGGCGGCACCGACGAGGGTCCACCACGCGAACGCGGGGATCGGAATGGCTGTGGCGTCGATCTCGAGGCTGACATCGCCAGCGCGCGCGATGGTCGCCACGACGGTGGTGCAGACGGCCGCGATCGCGCCTGCGAGCGCACCGCTTCGAACAAGACGGCGAGTGCTCGGTTGGGTGGACTGCACGCCCGGTTCGTGGAGGGCGGGGTGCGGGGTGGTGGTCATCCGGTTGCACCTCGCTCGGTGTGTGCGGCGACGTCGAAACCGTCGAGCGGTCCCGGACACGGTCCCATCCCGCTACATCGCCTCGTTGAAGTGCTTGGCAAGGTTGTCGAGGATTGCGCCCCAGCCGGCCACCATCTCGGCGAAGAACTCGTTCTCCCAATCCGCTCCGCTTCCGTAAGCACTCGTGACGACGCGGATCACGCAACTGCCGCCGGACGCTGATTCGATGAGGAACTCAGTCGCGATCGGGGTGACCGACGACAGGTCGTGGTACACCTCCGACAGCGGCACGCCGATCGCGTTGAACCACTCGACCATCGCGGCCGGGATGTCCACGGCCTGATCAGCGATCGGCCACGGTTCTTCGTATGCGAATCGAACGTTCGGTGTGTAGTCGGTGACGACACCAGTCGAACTGAACTCGCCGAGATCGAACGACACCTCACCGCCGATCTGCGGATCCAGTCGGGTCGGTACCATCCAGGCCGAGATCCCATCGGCAGTTGCGATCGCGTCCCACACCTGTTCCGGAGTGGCGGCCACCTCATAGGTGCGCTCCATCCGATGTTCGACACGCTCGGGTTGGTCGGGTTGATCAGGATTGGTCACGAGAGCTCCTCGGGTCGGGGATAGGACGAGACGGTCAGACGGTGCGGCCGCCCGTCGTCGTGGTGGTATCGGGCGACCAGCGCGGCGACCGCTGATTGCAGGTCGGTAGCGAACGCGGCACGATCTTCAGGCGATCTGAACCCGATCACCGTGTCGACGGTCAGCGTCGGCAGACGCGTTCCAGTCGCCGCGCTGCTGGCGATCGCCCCCACCTCGGACACAGTCCGAGCGTTCACCGCGATCAGATACGCAGCCGAGAGACGATCGGCGACCTCGTTCGGATCGAGAGCTGCGCCCTGCAACACGTCGGGAGCAACAACGAGATGGCGCGCTGAACGACGGACGAATCGTTCGGTGATACCGCCCCACAGGCGTTCCTCGACCAACTCGACCAGCCCATGGGCCTCCAACGCCTTCAAGTGATAGTTCACCTTCTGACGGGTCGACCCGACCGCCGCCGCAACCGTGGCGGCCGACCCCGGTTCGGTCAACGCCTCGAGGATCGAGGCCCGGATCGGATCGAGCGCCACTTCGACGGCGGCAGCGTCAGCGAGCACTCGAACGTCGTCCACGGACCACAAGGTACGCCTTGACAGTAAATATTGTCAAGACGTCCGATCCCGTACACCACGCCCGTTCCCCGCCGATCGCCCTGGACTCGCGGGTGTCGATCTGTGTGCGTGCTCGGTGTCCCCGAGGAACTCCGGTCGGCACCGACGTGAACGATCCGGCAAGCTGGCCGCGATGGCCAACAGACCTCGCGTAGGCGCCGCGCCGACCGGCTTCGACGTCCTCCCAGACCGGTCACCCGCCACCACGTTCGTGCTCTTGGTAGCCGTTGTCATTGCCGCGGCAGGCTTCGCGCATCTGTTCAGGGAAAGCGCCCTGTGGATCATCGAGCGCTACGCCGGTCACCGGGAGCCGACGCGGGCAGCGGAGTCGCTCGCATGGCCGTTCCTCACAGCCGTTGTCATCGCCGCGGTCATCGTCGCAGTGGTGCTCGGCCGCGTCGTGCTGCGCGGCTCGTCGACGCGGATCGGGTTGGAGGCAGTCGCCGCTTCGGCGCGCGGCGAGGACCGTCGGCTCTCACTGCCGGCGACCTTGGTCAGGTCGACGGCAACGTGGCTGGTCGCCTGCGGGTTGGTCTCGATCGGCCGGGAGTCGGCGATCGTCGAGACCGGTGGAGCGATCGGTGCGGCTGCCGGCCGCTGGCGCCGCGGCAGAGGCGACGCGCTGGCGGCCGCCGGCATCGCCGCGGCCTTCGCCACCGCCTACCACGCCCCACTGGCCGCGATCTTCTACGTCGAGGAGCACTTGCGCGTCGGCCGGAATCGGCGGGCGCTCGGCTTCACTGTCGCCGGCGCTGCGGGCGGTCACATCGTCGCCGTCACAGCATTCGACGGCGACGCGCTGTTGCCCGGGATCGACGGGTCGCGGCTCGGACTGATCGTATTATCAGGGCTCTGCCTTCTCCCCGCAGTTGTCGCCGGGCGCGGGTTTCTCGAGTTCCGCGATCGGATCACCGGCGCCGCGTTCGACGCGCGTCGTCGCCGATGGCGGTGGACCGCAGTGGTCGCGATGGCGTGCATCGCCGGCCTGACCGTGGCGATCACGCCGATGGCGGCAGGGAACGGCATGGACGCGCTACGCAACGCGTCGACGAACGCAACGATCGGGTTGGCCCTCGCACTGGCGGTCGGCAAGCTCGCCAGCACCGGCTCGGCGCTCGCCGCCGGGGTGCCGGGCGGCATCCTGTTCCCCACGATCGGCATCGCCGCGGGATGGGCGCTGCTGGCGTATCTCGCTGCCGATGCCGCGGGTGTCGGAGTGGCCCACCCCTGGGACGCGATGGTCGCGGCCATGGCGATCGGCGTGGCAGTGGGCCTGCGCTCCCCGCTCGTCGCCGTA
>DASUEW010000579.1:0-6280 GCA_036274875.1 Ilumatobacteraceae bacterium | reverse complement strand
CGAGCCACGGCACGTAGTAACGCGCTCCGTGCTGTTCCAGACCTGTCTCGTCGTCGCGCTCCGCGCCGGTGTAGCGGTAGCGCTTGGCGGCGGCAACCGTCGAGCGGTCGACCGCCTGGTAGGCCGATGTGCCGTACGGGTGGAACTCTTCATAGCTGATCACCCGGCCCAGCTCGTCGGTCTCCAAACTGGTCGAGCCGATGTGGTTGGGGCACTGGTAGCGCACGAGCCGTGTCGGCGCGCCACCGTCGGGCTCGTCGACCTCGACCATCGCCATCGTGGCCAACTCGTCACGCACGTGGAGCGTGGAGCGGTTGCGCGTCCGGACGCCGGTGACCGAGTACTCGCGCTCGATCTCGACGAGGCCCAAGGAATAGCGCTCGATGCGCTTCCGCGCGTCGTCGGCAGTGGCCGCGGCACGGTCGGTGATCTTGCGTACCCGCACGCCGGCACTGTCGTACACGTACCAGGTCGTCTCGGGCAGGCCGTTGTTGACGACCTGCGTCGCCGAGGCGACCAACTCGTCACGGATGCCCCAACGCATGAGCGGCAGGTGCGGCATCGCGGTGACGAACCCGTGCTCGGGGTGACTCTGGTACGCGTAGGTCGTCGGCCCGACCTGGGTCGACAGCAGGCGGTTGTTGTCGTCCGCGTACTGGTAGGTGCGGACCCAGTCGTTGCCCGCGGCCGCGTGCCCCCACCGGGCGATGTTGCCACCAACGTCGTACTGGAACGTCTCGGTGTAGTTGCGCCAGGCGAGCGCGTCGAGTGGGTCGTACTGCTTGGCGAACGCCGCGTCGCTGGTGTTGTCGGTCGCGCCGAACGAGGTCTGGCCGGCGTGTTCGCGACCTGTGGCCTCGACCAACTGGTACAGCGGGTCGTAGCGGTAGGTCGACGTGCCCGTCACCATCGCGTTGGCGAACCACACCGTGGGAACGCACGCGTCGACGACGTGGGTCAGGTTGCCGACCGCGTCGTAGGTGTAGCTGAGGTCCTGCAGCCGTGCGCCACCCGCCCGGACCGTGCGCAGGCCCTGGAGGCGGAACGTCTCGGCGTCGTAGGTGTACGTCGACGTGATGCCGTTGCCCATCTCCACGACACCTCGCTCACCGCGCGCGTTGTAGTCGATGTGGCGGACGAGGTCCTCGGTGGTCACTCCTCGTGTGACGGTGACGGTCTCGAGCAGGTTGGCGGCGTTGTACTCCTGGCGGGTGACGCTGCCGTCGGGCGACGTCGTCGTCTGCACCCGGTTCAAGCCGTCGAAGGTCTGCGTCGTCACGAACGTCTCGGCGTCGAGCGCGGCGTCCGGATCGACCGACTGCCAGTTCGGCACGCGCCGGTAGTCGGTCGCGAACCGTCGCGACATCTGTGTCAGGTTGCCCTGCAGGTCGTACCGGTCGTTGACGATCCGACCGGCCGTGTCGTAGTGCCGCTCGATGCGTGTGCGCAGGTTGCGCCCCTGGGCGTCGACGGCGCTCTCGCCGTACACGATCCGCTCGTACACGTGGTCGAGGGGAGCGATGTCGTCGCCTCCGACCACGCGCTTCGACGTCACCCGGTGCAACGGGTCGTCGTAGGTGAACTCGAACCGCCGGTCGCGTTCATCCCACAGGTGCAGTGGCTCGCCCGCGACGGTGTCGAGCATCCAGCGATCGCCACCGTCGGCGCTGGAGAAGAAGACCAGCTTGCCGCGCAGATCGTGGCGGTAGCGGACCGCGACGTGGCCACGCGGATCGGTCACCGAACGCCGCTCGCCGAGCGGGCCGAGCGTGTACGCGGTGCGGACGTTGATGGTCTCGCCGCCGTCGTCGGTTCCGTTCTCCCGCGTGTCGAGGATCGGACGGCCGAGCGGGTCGTAGTGCCGGGTGAGGGGTGTGCCCGCGTGGCTCGCCGCGTGGTTGGCGGCTTGCTGCTCGCGCACGGGATCCTTGCCGGCGGCGATCAGCGCCGCGTCCATCTGGCGATTCGCCCGAGGGCCATACCAAGGTGAGTCGACGACGGTGTCGTTGCGGTCCCATTCCACCGTCTTCCACGGTTCGAACTCGACCCGCGAGTACGTGCCGTCGGGTTGGTCGACGCGGGTGATCCGCCCGATCGGGTCGTAGCGGTACGTGCGGGTCACACCCGTCTCCACCAGCTCCCGGGCCGACTCGAAGCGGTGGTTGACCGAGAAGAACGGCTCGTATTCCTTGACGACGTTGCCCTTGTCGTTGACGACTCGGCGACCGGAGCCGACCCACCTCAGCTGGGGCGGTACGAGGGCCGCGGTGTCGACGTCGGTCACGGTCGCGGTTCCGCCCGCACCGACGACGACCCTCAGGGCGTGCCCCGGCTCGGCCTGCGCCTTGGCCCCTTCGATCGCGCCGGCGCCGTTCGAGTACTCGAACAGCACCTGGACCGGGGACTGCGGGTCGACCGCGAAGTACTGCTCGCGCTTGATCGTCACGGCCGTGGCCGGTCGTTGCCCGGCCGAAGTACGCGGCGCGTCGCAGTCGTAGACGAAACGCGTCGACGCGTGACCGAGCAGTGCGGTGGCACTCGTGACCACCTCGGCCGACGTCGTCGCATCCAGCAGTGCGGCGATCAGCGCGTCGTCGGCTGGGGTGGCGACGTCGACCAGGCCATCGAGGTCGTCGGCCTCGCCGCCCTTGCCGCGCTGGGCCGCGGCCTTCACCCGACCGAGCTCGTCGAGCAGCACCTCGGTCACGTTGAGATTGGCGTCGACCATCCGTCGCGGTGCGAGTGCGCGGAGGTCGAACGCCTCGATCGTGACTCGATTGCCGGCCGCGTCGACGGTCTCGTCGCGAAGGAGCGCGGTGCCTGCGAGGTAACGGATCGAGGTCACCGCGCCGAACGCGTCGGCGTGAGCGATCGGTACCGAGAACCGCAGCCGGGTGTCGTCGCTGGTTTCACCGTCGGCGATGTACACCCACCGCCCGGACGGCACCCACCAGCCGCCCTCGCGCAGCACGTACCGGCCGTCGGTCATCATCGCGCTGGTGACGCGACCATCGAACGTGTCGGTCAGCAGCTCGGGCGTGTACGCCAGCTCGTACGACTCGAACGGCAGGCCGGAGTCACCGAGCCGATGCAGCGCGAGCGGAGCGACGAGGTCGTCGTCGTAGAAGACTGTGTCGCGACGCGTCAGCATCCGACGCCGGACACTTGGTGCGGGCGGGGGATCGAGCTCGTGGGGCAGGATCTCGGTGGAGTTCTCGAGCACGTGGAAGCCGTCGCGGGTGAAGTCGCTGAGCACGAACAGCGGCCCAGTGCGAGTCAGCCCGCTCACCTCGAAGGTGGTCGTTCGGGACTGCGACGGCAGGCGATGCACCGCGGGACCACTGCGGTCGTCGGTGTACTCGTCGTGGGTGTACTTGACGAAGGCTCGCCCCTGCATGTTCTGCGCGGTCGGCGGCAGGTCGGGATCGGCCAGCATGCGCGGGTACGCGATCGTTGCAGATTCAACGACATGGCCGTAATCGTCGACGGCGACGGTGATCGTGTGCTCGACGCGCGGGTCGGCGACGCCGCGCTCGTAATGCCACGTGGCGGTCTCCGCCTCGTTGGTGAAGAAGACCGATGGCTGGGTGCCGAATGCCGGCTGGAGCAGCGTGACGCGCGACGAGCGCGTGGTGACGCGGTAGGGCGTGAACTGGCGCCGCCGCTCGTCGTCGGTCGCGCCGTTGGCGGGTGCATCGAGGGCGAACATCTCCTGGCGCACCATCGATCCGCGGCACGCCCGCGAGCCTTCACGGCGATGGCGGGGCAGGTCACGCTCGACTGCTGCCTGCTCGATCGCACTTGCCGGCACCGCCCGCGTGGGAGGCAACGCCGGCTCGTCCGCAGCGGCCCAGGGTGCCCCGCCGAGGCCGGACCGGTCGAGCTCTGCCTGCCACCGCTCGGCACGGATCGATCGGGTGATCGATTCGCCGTCGCTCCCGGTGTCGAACCAGGTGCGCGTGAGCACGGGCGGTTGGTGCAGCGTGCGGTCGACGAGCTGGTCGCCGGTGAGCGCCCAGTGCTCGAAGTCCTCGGCATCGATCTGGTCGACGAGGCCGAAGCCGCGGAACTCACGCTCCGCGACGTCATACCGGCCGTGTCGGTAGCGGAACGTCTGGGTGCGGTGCGATCCGCTGATGGAATCGGTCACGTCGACTCGTTGCACGCATTGCACGGGGAACGGAAGGCGATCGACCCATGGGCGTCCTTGGCGCTTGTCACCGAGGTAGAACCACGTCGAGCTCTTGTAGGTGATGCGCGTGCGCTTGCCGAGGTTGTTGACGACCTCCCGCAGCACGTGGGGCTTGCGGCCACCCATCAGGTCGATGTACCGCAGTGGCGCGTCGCGGTGGGTGGGCAGACTCGATGACCACACGATCGCGGCCGTGCCGTTGCCGAGGAGATCCGACGTCGAGACGTCGATCGGAGCGGGTGACGGCAGCGACGCGACGTCGATCCGATCGCTCCAGCTGTTGCCGCTCGCGTTGAGATATGCCGCGCACGTCTCGCGACCGAAGTAGAGGAGGTCGCTCGCGCCTGTGCCGCTGATGTCGGCCAGGCGGAGGTTGCGTGGGTCGTACAGATCGGGATGGTCGAACGTGGGTGCGTTGTCCATCGTCACCCTCGCACCGAACCTTCCGTAGCCGAGATTGGGCCAGTAGCTGACGTCGCCGTGCCGAATGCGGACGATGTCGGTGAGGCCGTCGCCGTTCATGTCGGCGAGGAAGACCGATTGGCGGTCGTCGGTGAAGACGACCGCGGGACCCCGCTCCTCGTCCGCCGGGCGCATGACTCGGCGGGCGGGCTCGTAGCCGCGCCGCCCGAGCGAGCGATGCCATACGAACGCATCGTCGTCGGAGACGAGGATGTCGGTGCGACCATCACCAACGAGATCGAGCAGTCGGATGTGCGCCTCGGTCAGGTCGATTCGGATCGCATCGGTGAACGGCCGAAACGGCTGCCAGCTCTCGTCGATGTCGGCGTCCAACTCGGCGTCGGACTCGATCTCGAAGTAACCGGACTGCTGCGGCGTGGTGACGACGACCTGCTTGCGTCCGTCTGCGTCGAGTTCTTGCACCTGCAACAGACCTGACGTCAGGCCGCTGAACGATGGCCGGCTGGGTAGCGCGCGTTGGCGGTCGAGACGGACCGTTCCGGTGCCATCGGGGTCACCGAGGTTGGCGGTGTACAGCCATGCGCCCTCGTGCTCGCTCAGCACGCCGGCGATGCCCTCGCCGAACAGGTCGACCCAGTGGTACGGCCCGCTCACACCCGCTGGCAGCTGGGCCACTGACGCGGCCTCGAAGGCACGCACCGTCGTGTCCCAGTCGAGTGGCTCGTAGTCGAACTCGACGGATGGCATCGACCGCGCCGAGTACGTGCCGTCCTGGCGGCGGATGTAGCCCCGCTGGGTCGCCGACGCGAGCTGGGTCAACACTGCTGGTTGCTTCGAGCCGGCGGCGGCGGAGACGTACGCCAGGTCGAGCGAGCGCACGAGCGTGGGCTGGCCTCCGTCGAGTTGGGCGAACTCGTGGAACATCAGCACCCGCTTCAGCAGCCGGTGAGTGCGGATCTCGAACCCGCTGCGGCAACTGGAGAACGGATCGTCACGCGCGGTCCATTGGCGGCCGGCCGGGGGCACCAGCTCGGGTGCGTCGGCGCCGTGCTCGCCGTAGTCGAACACGAGGTGGAACAGGAACTCGTCAGGCTCTGGTGGGGGACGGTACGGCTCGTCGTCCTGCGCGGCGCACGGCGTGAGGTTGCCGTAGTGGATCGCCTTCGGGTACACGTTCGTGAACGGCGCGACGCCTGCGCGGCGCAGCGACTCCGACGCCCGGTCGTCCACACCTGCGAGATCCTCTCGCTTGTACCGGTACACGATGCAGTTGCCCTGGTCGTCGAAGCTCACCGCTGGCAGCCACTCGAACACATGAACCGCCCGCAACGGATCGGCGAGGCGGCTCGCCGGACTCGTGCCGTAGTAGGTGGTCACGTTCGTCGGCGTGATCACCCGCCACCACGTGTCGGGACCGGTCACCGGGTGAGACTCGGTGATCCGCTCGATGCGGGCGAACTCGGACTCGACTCGCGGGCGGTAGCGGCGAATCGTGAGCGGGCCCTCCGTGTGGACGTCGTCGGTCCACCGCTCGTTCTTCCACGACACCGACGGTACGAGGTCCTCCGCGCCGGCGAGGGCGAACGTGTCATCGTCGCCGTAATTGGGAACGCCCCGGTCGGTGCGCCGCCGGATGGAGGCCAGGTTCAGCGTCCATCCGATGCC
>DASUEW010000578.1:0-2947 GCA_036274875.1 Ilumatobacteraceae bacterium | reverse complement strand
GCCGACTCCGGCAACGGCCGGATCCGTCGTGTCGATGCCGCCACCCAACAGATCTCGACTGTCGCCGGTACCGGCGGCTTCTCGTTCGGTGGCGACGGTGGCCCGGCCACGAGTGCCCGCCTGAACAACCCGTTCGGCGTCTCGGTGGCGCCTGACGGCGACATCTACATCGCCGACTCCGGGAACCATCGTGTCCGACGCGTCGACGCAGTGACACGCGTCATCACCACCGTTGCCGGGACGGGTTCGACGGCCTACAACGGCGACGGGCGCCCGGCGACCCTCTCATCGTTGAGCTCACCGTTCATGGTCGATGTCGATGCGGCCGGCAACCTCTACATCGCCGACTCCGGCCATCACCGGATCCGCAAGGTCGACGCGGTGACCGGGTTGATCTCGACGATCGCCGGCACGGGTGTCGCCGGTTTCAACGGAGACGGACAGCTCGCCACCGCGACAATGATCAACCAGCCGATGGGTGTCCGCGTCACGGGCAAGGGCGATGTCGTGTTCGCCGATCGTGAGAACTATCGGATCCGCAGGGTGGCCGCGGTGACCGGGTTGATCTCGACGATCGCCGGGTCCGGTATCAACGGGTTCGGCGGCGACGGCGGCCCGGCGGTCAACGCGCTCATCGGGCAGAGCTTCCACCTCGACGTCGATGCCGGCGGCAACGTGGAGTTCGGCGACCGATCGAACCATCGCATCCGACGGGTCGACGCTTCCACCGGCATCATCGGCACGATCGGTGGAATCGGAACGGCCGCCGACTCGGGCGACGGTGGCCCGGCGATCAACGCGTCGTTCTGGTTCCCCTACGGGCCGGCCATCTCGCCCGACGGGCTGTCGGCGGTCACCCACAACGTCGTGCACCGCGTGCGGGTCATCGCCCCGCCGGCCGCTCCGCCCCGTGCGCCGACGGCCGTGACGGCGGTCGCGGGCGACGGCCGAATCGACGTCACCTGGACACCGCCGGCGGGCGCCGTTTCGCTCTACCGCGCCACGATCGCGCCGGGAGGTGCAACGCGGGTCGTGACGGCGCCGGCGGTCACGTTCGAGGGACTCCCGAACGGCGTCGAACACACCGTGTCGGTGGAGGCGTTCGACGGCTGGGCATACGGCCCGCCGGCAACGTCGCCATCCGCCACTCCGACGTCATCCGACGTTCCATCGGCGTTCGACCGCTACGACGCGACGCCGACCGGCCCGGACTTCATCAACTCATACCTCCTGGCGATCGCCTCCAAGGCCATCTACGGCGACCCGCACGCGCCGGCGGAGGCGCAGGCGACGGTCATCGAGGAGTCATTCGCTGAGCTCGGGCTCGCCGACGTCCGTTTCGTCGACGAGACGACGACCGACACCCAGTTCGTGCTCGGCACGCACGACGACACGATCTTCGTCGCGTTCCGCGGCACGACTCCCGGCTGGGACATGCTGACCGACGCGAGAATCAGCCCCTTCCCGATCGAAACCACGGCCGGTGAGGCGTGGGCGCACACCGGATTCTGGCTGGCGCTGGAGTCGGTGTACGACCGCCTGACGGACGAGCTCGACTTGCTGCGCGACGCCAACCCCGACGCCACGGTGGTGCTCACCGGTCACAGCCTGGGCGGGGCGCTTGCCGAGCTGGCAGCCCTCAGGCTCCACGAGGACGGCTACCCGATCGACGCCGTCCACACGTTCGGGGCACCCAATGTCGGTGGCACCGAGCTCACCGACGCGTTCACCACGATCGGGCTCGATGCGTTGACACACCGCTGGGTCAACGACCACGACGTCGTGCCGATGGCGTTCGACGTCGTGCCCGGATACGACGACCTCGGCCGCACCCACGTGTTCCTGCGCGGTGTCGACCAACCAGACCTGGATGCGACGAACGAGCCGGCCGGCCACTTCGGGTTCTTCGACCACGACCTCGCGATCTACGCCGAGAACCTGTGGCGACAGATCACGGATCGTTCCCTGCTCCCCGAGCCACCGGACCGGCTGACCGATGTCATCAACTCGTTCGACACCGAGCACGGGCTGCACGGCGCACTGGCGTGGGCGACGGGCATCGGGGGCCGCTCGAACGACGAGGTGGCGGTATTCCTCGACGAGAGCAACGTCGCGTTCGAGGAGGCGCTGGCTGCCCTGCTCGAACTGATCGGCCTCGATCGACTAATCGCCATCCTCGAAGCGGCCTTCGTCGTCGGACCGACCACGATCGCCGCGGCGGTGGCGCCGTCGGTCGAGCCCGGCGAGCTGATCGACCTCGCCCGGGCACTGCTCGCCGAGTACGGCCTCGACGCAGCCGCCCTGACCGACGTGCTGATCGCCGCCGGCTTCGACCCGGTCGACGTCGCCGCGCTCATCGCCGCCCTGTTCGACGGCGCGATGGGCGATCTGGCCGACGGGCTGAGCGCGCTCGACGACCAACTCGCCGAGTGGGCCGCCGCACTGGGCTTTGGCGGCGATGCAGCGCTGCTCCCGGCCGACCTTGCTGCGCTGTTCGGGGTCGCCGACGTACTCGATGGCGTCGTGCTCCCCACCCTCGACCCGGCGGCGACCGCCGAACAGGCGGCGAGCGCGCTCGAGAGTGCAGGCTGGGAGCTCGACTGGGTCACCGGAGGGGCCGGCACGCTCGCGCCTCCGAGCCCGTCGGACCAGATCCAGGCGCGTCGCACCATCACGTTCGATTCACTCGCCAGCCTCGGCAACCCGCTCGCACCGACGGCCGACGGGCTGCTCGGCGGGCTGGCCGGCGCGCTGTCGCTGACGGCGACCGGCGCCTGGGACGGGTCGCTCGAACTGGAGCTGGTGATCGGGGCCGACACGTCGGGTTTCTACGTCGACCCTTCGACGACGATCACGCTCGCGGTCGACGGGAACGTCGTCGTTGCCGACAGTGAGACGATCGCCGGCGCACTGGCGTCGATCACCGGCACCGTCACCGCCGACGTGA
>DASUEW010000577.1:0-4468 GCA_036274875.1 Ilumatobacteraceae bacterium | reverse complement strand
CAACCCGTCGACGGTGAGCTGGCTCAACGTCTCGCCGGGCTCCGAGCCGAGCATCAGCGCCAGGTGCTCGTCGGCGCGCAACTCGCGCGTGGAGCACACGACGGTGCGCACGATCAGGTCCTCGAACGTGCCCGCACTCTCGACCTCGGCGCGCAGCACGTTGAAGAACTCGTCGAGCTCGCGCACGCGCAGCGCCTCGAACAGCACGTCCTTACCGCCGGGGAAGAGCCGGTAGAGCGTTGCCCGCGACACCCCGCTGTCGTTGGCGATGTCGTCGATCGTGACCTTGCCGACGCCCCATCGTTCGCAACATCGCTTCGCCGCATCGAGCACGCGATCCTCCGCCGATCCCATCCTGAGACACTAAGACGGTAAGTGTCTCAATGTCAATGCGCGATCGGGGACAAACTCGTGACAGACGCGTACGCTCGTGCCTTCCAGCGTGAACACGAATCAATCGGGAGAGAGATCCATGCGACGTACCGCCATTGCGGCGCTCCTCGTCGGCGGCCTGCTCGTCACCGCGTGTGGCGACGACGATGAAGAGACCGCCGACACCCCCGCCGACAGTGCAGGACCGGTCGAGACCGCGGCGCCGGGCGACACCAGCCCGCCCGACGAGGGCGGGGGCGACTGTGCCGACGGCAAGACGCTGACGCCGGACGTGCTCACGATCGCCACCGGTGAGCCGGCGTTCGAGCCGTGGGTCGTCGGCGACGCACCCGAATCCGGCGAGGGGTTCGAGGCCGCCGTCGCCTACGCCGTGGCCCGCGAGATGGGTTTCACGGAGGACCAGGTGACGTGGGTCCGCACGACGTTCGACGAGGCGATCCAGCCCGGCGCCAAGAACTTCGACTTCAACTTGCAGCAGTACTCGATCACGGCGGAGCGGGCCGCGAACATCTCGTTCTCCGAGCCGTACTACTCGAGCAACCAGGCGATCGTCGCCCTCGCCGGCTCACCGGCCGAGGGAGCCGCTTCGCTGGCCGACCTGAAGGACGTCAAGTTCGGCGCCCAGGCCGGCACGACCAGCCTCGGATTCATCACCGACGTCATCCAACCTGACGCCGAGCCGTTCGTGTACGACGACAACGTCGGCGCCAAGGCCGCGCTCGAAGCCGACCAGATCGACGCGATCGTCGTCGACCTCCCGACGGCTCTGTTCATCTCGGCGGTCGAGATCGAGGGCAGCAGCGTCGTCGGCCAGTTCCCCGCCGCGGCCGGGGGCACCACCGACGACTTCGGGCTGGTGTTCGAGCTCGACAACCCGCTCGTCGAGTGCGCCAACGCGGCGCTGACCACCCTGCGTGACACGGGCGAGTTGCAGGAGATCACCGACGAGTGGCTCGTCACGGCGGATGTCGCCCCCGTCATCGAGGTCGGCTGACCGAAGGGCTCGCCGACATCACGCCCGACCGACGCCTCACCCGTCGTGAGGTCTACGAGCGACGGCAGCGCCGGCGCTCGGCGGCCATCGCCGCGACGAGCACGATCGTCGTCATCGCCGCGGTGGTCGTGCTCGTGCCGCGGGCGTCGGGCTGGAGGCGTGTCGAGCGCTCGTTCTTCAACGGCGAGGTCTTCCGCGACACGTTCGGGGACCTGCTCGACGCGTTCTGGCTCGACGTCAAGATCTTCGTCTGGTCCGTGCCGTGCATCTTCGTGCTGGCGCTGGCGATCGCGGTCGCCCGCAACACACGCAACCCGGCGCTGTTCCCGCTGCGCCTGTTCTCCGCGGTCTACGTCGACGTATTCCGTGGTATCCCGGTGATCCTCACGATCTACCTCATCGGGTTCGGTGTGCCCGGCCTCGGCATCGAGCGGCCGTGGAACAGTCCGCTGCTGTGGGGCTCGGTGGCGTTGATCCTCGCCTACTCGGCCTACGTCTCGGAGGTGTTCCGGGCCGGAATCGAGAGCGTGCACGAGAGCCAGCGTGCGGCCGCCCGCTCGCTCGGCATGTCGAGCGGCCAGACGATGCGCACGATCGTGCTCCCACAGGCGTTGCGGCGAGTCGTACCGCCACTCATGAACGACTTCATCAGCCTCCAGAAGGACGTCGCCCTCGTCAGCCTGATCGGCCCGGTCGAGATCCTCCGCCGAGCCGGAATCGAAAAGGCCCGGTTCGCCAACTTCACGCCGTACGTCGGGGCGGCGGTGATCTTTCTCGCCGTGACGATCCCGATGACGCGTCTCGCCGACTACCTGATGGCCCGGCAACGCCGGCGCACGAGCGGCACGGTCGTCGGCTGATCATGGAGAACGTCATTGCGTTCCCCGGCCACGCCACAAGCAGCCCGCGCAGTTGTTGGCCGCTCCTCGGCTGGCGCCTGGTCGCTTGCATCGGTGACATGGTGGACCAGTGACCGACCCGCCGTTCGCAAAGCTGGCGCTCGAGGGTGTCGTCAAGGCGTTCGGCCCGCATGTCGTGCTCGGCGGCATCGACCTCGCCGTCGGCGAGCGTGAGGTGATCTGCCTGATCGGCACGTCGGGATCGGGCAAGAGCACGCTGTTGCGCTGCGTCAACCTGCTGGAACCGATCGACGACGGACGGATCCTGCTCGACGGTGACGACATCAGCGAGCCCGGACGCCCCGCCGACCCGATCCGCCGGCGGATCGGGATGGTGTTCCAGAGCTTCAACCTGTTCCCTCACATGTCGGTCGTCGACAACATCTCGATCGGGCCGCGCAAGGTGCTCCGCCGCCCGGCCGCCGAGGCACGCGTCGCGGCCGGTGAGCTGCTCGCCCGACTCGGCCTTGCCGAGCGCGCCGACGCCTACCCCGACCAGCTCTCCGGCGGGCAGCAGCAGCGCGTCGCGATCGCCCGCTCGCTGGCGATGCACCCCGAGATCATGCTGCTCGACGAGATCACGTCGGCGCTCGACCCCGAGCTCGTCGGCGAGGTGCTCGACGTCGTCCGCGACCTGAAACGGGATGGAATGACGATGCTGATCGCCACCCACGAGATGGCGTTCGCCCGCGAGATCGCCGACCGCGTCTGCTTCCTCCACGACGGCCGGATCCTCGAGGAGGGACCCCCCGATCGCATCCTGGACGCGCCGACCGAGCCACGCACGCAGCAGTTCCTCCAACGCGTCGTGAAAGCCGGCCGCCTCTAGCGATACCCGCCGTTTACCGGACGTCCAGAGAGTGACGTTCGGCCCTGTCGTCGAGCACTCGGCCCATGTAAGAGGAAGGTAGGTCGCCCGTCGAAGGGAGGTGGCCATGATCGTCCTCGGACTACCGATCGTGGTCGCGATCGTCGTGGCAATTGGCTGGGCCGCGTCACGCAGAGGTACCTCGCCGAGCTCACCCGCCCTCCCGAGCGACCGGCTGTCCCGCCAGCAGCGTTCGTCCGTTCGCCCACTCAGTGCCCCACCGCGGCACACGCTCGACGACGACCTGGACCGCTGGGTGACGGCCGGCTTGCTCAGCGCGCCACAGTCGGACGCGATCAGACGTCACGAGCAATCCCGAACGGCCGGACCAGCACAAGCGCCCGCGACTCCACGCCGGCGCGAGATCCCGGCGATGGCAGAGGCCCTGGGATATCTCGGTGGCGCGTTGGCCATCATCGGGCTCGCGCTCTTCGTCGGTCGGCGCTGGGTCGACATCGGCACGGCCGGGCGTCTCGCGCTGAGTGCAGCAGCCGCAGCGGGTCTGCTCGGAGCCGGAGCCCTCGTTCGCGAGTTGGCCGAGCCGGCGCTCGACCGGCTCCGGCAGGCGCTCTGGCTTCTCTCCACTTCAGCGACGGCGCTGCTCGCCGGAGTGGTCGCCAACGATGTAGTCGAGATCGGCCGCGGTACGGGCACCGCAGCGGTCTGTGCGGCGGCCGTCGCGCTCCAGAGCGGCCTGCTGTGGAGGTGGCGCGGCCCGCTGGTGCAGCTGGCGACGTGCCTCATCGGCGGCTCGGTCCTCGTCGGCACAGGCGTGTCCGCGTTGTGGAGCCCCGGTCCTGCCGGCATCGCGCTGTGGCTCCTCGGCGCCGCCTACATCGCGATCGGTCTCAGGAGGCGCATCGTGGCGCCACTCCTCGCGGTGGGCGTCGGGGCGTTCACCACCGTCGCCGGTGCCGCGACCGTCTTGGGCGACTGGCCGGGCGCCGGCCTGCTCGCGATTCTCGGCACAGGGCTCGGCCTGGCAACGCTCGCCGGGGTCGAAGGTCCCGCCCGCGAGCGCGACGATCGGATCGTGCTCGGTGTGATCGGCGGCATCGCGCTGTTGCAGGCAACCCCGAGCACGCTCGGTTACTTCGCCCGCGACGCCGGCTTGATCACCGGCCTGTCGGTTTGGGCGGCCGGCCTCGTCCTGACCGCGGTCGCTGCACACCGGAGGGTGCGAGTCCCGCTCGTCGCGCTGGTCGCCGGCGGCTTGGCCGTGCTCGGCGGCGCGGCGCTCACGGCGACGCAGGCCACTGGGTTCGCCACGGTTCTCGGGATCGCGAGTGCTGTGGGCCTTCTCGTCGTCGGGAC
>DASUEW010000576.1:0-2005 GCA_036274875.1 Ilumatobacteraceae bacterium | reverse complement strand
ATCCGTGACGTGCGGGCCGCGAGGTAGCCGAGCGGGCTGGCGGCGTCGCTGCCCCACGCTTCGGCGACCCAGACCATGTCGACACCCATCCGCTCGGCCTCGACGACATAGGCGACGAGATCGGGCCACGGTCCGGCGTCGGCTGTGAGCTGGACAGCGGTGCGCATCAGCCGCGCCCAGCCAGTTCGGCGATGCCGTCGAGTGTGGCTTCCATGTTCCGGCGGAACTCGGCGAGCCGGCGCTCGATGATGCGCTCCTCCTTGTCGGGCATCGCCTCGATCGCCGGCGTGAGGCCCGACGGTCCGGGTCCGATCCGGGCGGCGAACGTCACGTTCGTTCCGTCAGCGTCCGGTTCGAGGTCGAAGCGCCACATCGCGCTGGGATCCTCGGCATCGCCGACGGCCCACGCGAACGTGCGCCCCGGTTCGCATTCGACCACCGTCGACGTGGTCGTCCACGTCCCGATCGCGTCGTGATGGTTGTGTCCCTCGAAGCAGGCACCGAGGACGGCGGCGTGGGCCCCGCCGACCCACTCGGCGCCGGTGAACTCCGACGAGAAGCGGGCCGGCAGGTTGATGTCGCTGACGAGCAGCCACACGTCGCCGGCCGGCGCCGTGATGTGCCGTGTGACCTCGACCGTCGGTCCGTCGGCGTACCTCACAGCCCAAACCTCATAGCAATGTCGTGTCGGTGGGCAGGCCGAGCGCGATGCGCCCGACCAACTCGTACGTGCGCTCGGCGGTCATCGCGTGCTGGGTCGCGACGTTGACGTCGCGCATCAGCTTCTCGAGCGGGCAGCGCTCGTACGCGGCCTCGCCGCCCGCGCTGCGGTACAGCCGGTTGACCGTGTCCGCGCAACGTTGCGTGGCATCGGTGTTGGCGAGACGGATCATGCGACGCTGGTGGTCGGACAGCTCGTCTCCGCTGGTCGCGCTGTCCCACGCGTCGCCCATCGCGTCGTGCAGGAACGCGGTCGCGCTCCGCACCGTCGCTTCGGCCCGGGCGACGTCGTCCTGAGCGCTCGGTCGCTCGGCCAGCACCCGGCTCGAGTTCTGCGGGGTCTTCACGGCGGCGAGCGCCTCGAACTCCTCGATCGCGCGCTCGGCGATCCCGATCGCCGTGCACGCGACGCCGGCGGCGAGCAGTCCGTAGAACGAGAAGCGGTAGAGCGGAGCGTCGATGCGCCGGACGCGGTTGCCCATGTCGGCCCACCGTCCCTCGGGCACGAACGCATCGCTGACCGCGTAGTCGCACGAGCCCGTTCCGCGCAGGCCGACGACGTGCCACGTGTCGATGAACTCGACGTCGGACGGGTCGAAGAACACGAACGCCCCGCGCAGGCCGTCGTGCCGGGCGGATGGTGCTCCGTCGTCGCCGACAACCAGCACACCACCTCCGACCATCGTGCAGTGCTGCGTCCCTGAGCCCCACTGCCAGCGCCCGGTCACGAGGAGCCCGCCGTCGACCGCGCGGGCACGCCCCATCGGCTGGGCGAACCCACCGGTGATGGCCTTCGGCGGGCCGTAGACGACGCGCGCCTGGTCGGGATCCATGAACGCCGCGAGGAGGGCGGTCGTGTTGGCGATGAACGTGCACCATCCGGTCGCCGCGTCATGGCGGGCGATCTCGATGAACGTGTCGAGACCGGTCTCGACCGGCACCTCGGTGCCGCCGTACGCCTCCGGCACCCAGAACCGGAACAGACCGGCGTCGGTCAGGCTGTCGACGAGGTCGCGAGGGAGCGTTCGGTGTTGCTCGATCTCGTCGGAGCGGGCGCGCAGCTCGGCGGCGAAGCCCTTGGCGATCTCGAGTGGTGATGCGATCGCGGGCGCGCTCATGCGCCGGAGTCTTGCACCGCCGGTTGTGTGGTCTCGGTCTGGGCGAGCACTCGGCGCATCGTGGCGACGACCTCGTCGGCGGTGGCGCCGGGTGTGAGGACGGCGGCGACGCCGGCGTCGAGCAGGGCGGCGATGTCGGGGTCGGGGACGATGCCGCCGACGACCAC
>DASUEW010000575.1:0-6037 GCA_036274875.1 Ilumatobacteraceae bacterium | reverse complement strand
CCCGGGGATCCGAGGGTCGGGGGGACGTTAGACGCTGATCGACCTACGTCGCGCAGCCGCCCGGATTCGCCTCGCCGACGGTGTGGCACGGCCGGATTCGGCCTGTTTGCCGGTAGCCTTGAACACTGCTCTCCCCCCGATCCGGCGAGGTTTCCAGCGTTGAAGTTCAAGAAGGGCGACACCGTCATCTATCCCCAGCACGGCGCGTGCGTCGTGCAGGGCACGAAGAAGATGGATGCTTTCGGCGAGAAGCGTGAGTACCTCATCCTGCAGACCGTCATCAACGAGATGACGCTGAAGGTGCCGATCGACAAGGCCGACGAGGTCGGTGTCCGACCGCCAGTGTCGGCCGACGAGCTCGAGGATCTGGTGGCCGTGCTCGCCAAGCCCGACCCTCGCGTGCCGTCCAACTGGAGCCGGCGCTTCAAGAACCACCAGGAGAAGCTCAAGAGCGGCGACGTCTACCAGGTCGCCGAGGTCGTGAGAAACCTCGCCGCCCGCAATCGCGACGCCTCGCTGTCGGCCGCCGAGCGCACGATGTACGAGCGGGCGCGCGTCAACCTCGTGAGCGAGATCTCGCCGGCGTTGAAGGTGTCGGCGGAGGACGCCGAGGCCTACCTCGACGATGCCTTGGCGAAGGGTGTGCTCAAGCCCGCCAAGGTTGCCAAGAAGGCCTGAACCGAACGGTCGATTTTGAGGGCTCGTCAGGGGACGGGGAAGTCGCCCTCGACCCAGTCGAGCGTGAACGTCGTCGTCACCGGCAGGTGATCTGACAGGGCAGCCCACTCGGCGCCCCCCGCAGGCACCCGCACCGTGACATCGGTGGCTGTGTCGGGGACGAGGACGTGATCGATCCGCCGTGTCGGTGTGCCGGACGGATTCGTCGCAGCGGTTGCATCGCCCTCGATCCCCGGCAGTGTTTCGGTCACCGCGGGCTCGTCCGGATCGTTGAGATCGCCGGCGACGAGCGGCGGCGCACCACCGTGCTCGGCGACGAGCGCCGCGACCCGCCGCGCCTGGTCGAGGCGATCCTCGACGGCGTCGCCTCCGACGAGGTGGACGTCGTACACGCGATACGCCGAATGATCGGGACGCGCGACCAGGCCCCACACCACGATCCGGCGCTTGTACGACCAGTGCGAACGCGTCGGCGTCAGCGATGCACTACCGGTCGCGCTCAGCACGTGCGGCGTGAGGATCGCCATCCCCTCCGCCTTCGACTTCAGCAGTGGCGTCCACGGGTAGTGCTTGAGCGCCCAGTGGTGTTGCATCCCGAGCGTCTCGGCGAGTGCCGCCGCCTGGCGTCGCTGGACCTCTTGGAGCGCGACGACGTCCGGCGCGAGCGAACGCAGCCGGGCGGCCACTGAGGCGATCGGCGGACCCGTCGATCCGTGCAGGTTCCATGTTGTCACCGTCCATGTGCGCGCCACGGTCGTCATCGCCGGTCAGTCTTGCCGCTCGTCGGCCGCTACGGCGTCGTTTCCGGGGCCGGTCGGTCGGCCTGCGAGACTCGGCCCATGTCACGCGTTGCATTCCTCGGGTTGGGCGTCATGGGTGGTCCGATGGCGGGACACCTCGGCAAGGCCGGCCACGACGTCACCGTCTACAACCGAACGGCAACGAAGGCGTTGGCGTGGGTCGCGCAGCATGGGCACCGGGCGTCGCCCACGCCAGCCGAGGCGGCAGAGGGTGCCGAGTTCGTGATGCTGTGCGTCGGCAACGATGCCGACGTGCGTGCTGTTGTGCACGGCGACCACGGTGCGCTCGGCGCGATGGAGCCCGGTTCCGTCCTCGTCGACCACACGACCGCGTCGGCCGATCTCGCCCGCGAGCTGTCCGCCGCCGCCGCCCGACGTCGCGTCGGTTTCGTCGACGCGCCCGTCTCGGGCGGTCAGGCCGGTGCCGAGAACGGCGCGCTCACCGTGATGTGTGGGTGCGACGACGAGACGGTCTTCGACTCGGCCCGCGCCGTGATCGCGGCGTACGCAAAGGCGTGCGAGCGGCTCGGCCCCGCCGGCGCCGGGCAGCTCACGAAGATGGTCAACCAGATCTGCATCGCCGGCATCGTCCAGGGATTGTCGGAAGCGGTGAACTTCGCCCAGCGCGCCGGCCTCGACGTCGATCAGGTCGTCGACGTGATCGGCAAGGGTGCCGCGCAGAGCTGGCAGATGGACAACCGGGCGCGCACGATGGCGCGCGGTGAGTTCGAGTTCGGGTTCGCCGTCGAGTGGATGCGCAAGGACCTCGGCATCTGCCTCGACGAGGCCGAGCGCAACGGCGCCCGGCTACCGGTGACCGCGCTCGTCGACCAGTTCTACGCCCACGTCGTCGAGCGGGGGGGTCGCCGGTGGGACACGAGCAGCCTGGTGCACCTCTTGCTGAATCCGTAGTTCTCACTGCCCGTCCGGTTGTGTCGAGATCTTCCGCTTGGAACGCGGAGGAGCTCGACACGGAAGGCCAGATGGTCCTACCTGACGTCGAGCTCGAGGCGCTCCACGCCTCGGATCGTGACGCGGTCACGCCACGTCGGCTCACCGACGAGGTCGATCGTCGGGAAGCGGCGGATCAGCGACGTGATCGCGACTGACGCCTCCAGTCGCGCCAGCGATGCGCCGAGGCAGTAGTGGATGCCGGCGCCGAACGCGAGGTGCCGGTTCGCGTTCGGTCGATCGAGACGCAGCGTGTGCGGGTCGTCGAACACGGCCGGATCGTGGTTGGCGGCGCCCAGCACGGTGAGCACCGACTCGCCGGGGAGCACGTCGACGACGTCGTCTCCGGCGCCCGCGTAGCTCACCGGCACCATCGCCACGCGCACGGTGTGCTGCACGGGTCCGTCGAAGCGGAGCAGCTCGTCGACCGCCCGATCGTCGAGCGCGGGATCGTCCCGCCACCGCACGAGCTGGTCAGGGTGGCGCAGCAGCGCGAGCACGCCGTTGCCGATCAGGTTGACGGTGGTCTCGTGGCCGGCGACGTACAGCAGCACGACGAACGAGATCAGCTCGGCGGGGGAGAGCCGCTCACCTGCCTCCTCGACCGCGAGCAGAGCCGAGAGGAGGTCGTCGCCGGGGCTCGATCGGCGCTGCTCGATGGTCGTCACGAGGTAAGGGATCAACTGCGCCAGCGCCGCCTCGGCCGTGTCGAGGTCGGCGAGCGTCGCCGTCGGTTCGAGAGCAGCGGTGATGGCCTGGCTCCAGTCGCGCAGCTCGTCGGCCCTCTCGATCGGCATGTCGAGGAGCTCGGAGATCACGCGGAACGGCACGGGGAAGGCGAGCTCGTCGATCAGCTCCATCGAGCCACGGTCGGCCGCCCGGTCGAGCACGGTGTCGACCATCGCCTTGATGCTCGGCCGCAGGCGCTCGATCGCCGACGGCGTGAACGCCTGGCTGACGAGGCGACGCAGCCGGGTGTGGTCGGGCGGATCGAGGTTGAGGATCGTCTTCGCCCCACGCGCCCGCCGGTCGCGCCGGCGCCTGGTGACCGGATCGTCGCGCTCGAGTGCGTTGGCCTCGACGTCGCGGCTGAAGTCGTTGCTGCGCAACGTGCGCGCCACGTCGTCGTAGCGGGTGACCACGACCGCTCCCCACGGCAGGCGGTACGCGGGCGCCCCGGCGCGCAACCGGTCGTAGAAGGGGTGCGGATCGCGTCGGAACGCCGGATCAGCCGGGTTCCAGACCGGGGACTCGACCGTGCTCACGTCGCTGCCTCGGCGGCGGGGAGCGCCGGGTTCCACTCGTACGGTGCGACATCGACGCCGGGCCAGACCACCCATTGGGCGCCGTTGACCCGCTCGCGCAGCGCCCGCAACACCGCGTCGCCGACGTACTCGGGCGTCATGATCTCGAGACCCAGCTCGCCGATCCTCTGCTTCAGGTCCGGCGTGATGATGTTGGTGTCGGTGAAGCCCGGGCAGATCGCGCTGATGCGGGCGTCGTGACCAGGGCGCATGTCGAGGGCGCCCGCCATCGAGCGGACGAAGCCGACGACGGCGTGCTTGGTGAGGCCGTAGACCGGGTCGAACGCGATCGGGCCGAGGCCTGCCATCGAGGCGGTGACGACGATGTCGGCGCGGCGACCGTCGAGCATCGACGGCAGCAGCGCTCGCGTCCCGAACACGACACCATCGACGTTGACCGACATGATGCGTCGATACGCCGCGTCGGGCATCTCGACGATCGGGAAGGCTTCGAGGTCGAATCCCTGCGGCCGGCCCGCTTCGTTGCCGGAATTGGTGGCGACGCCGGCGTTGAGGAACGCGATGTCGAACGGTCCGTTCGTGGCGACCACCCGGTCCCACGCTGCTGGATCGGTAACGTCGAGCTGCACGAACGTGGCGCCGATCTCGATGGCCAGGGAACCGCCGCCGTCCTCGTCGATGTCACCGACGACGACGTCGGCGCCGTGCTCGACGAGACGGCGTGCCGTCCCCCTCCCGATGCCGCTCGCACCCCCCGTGACGAGCGCGCGTCGGCCGTCGAGGTCCTGGCGAGTCGTGTGCTGCGCTGCGCTCATCCCGTGATCCCGGCCGACGGGTCGAGGCGGCCGGCGGCCCGGTCGTCGGCGAAGCGGTCGAGAACCTGGCGCAGCTCGTCGGAGTCGGTGGCGTCGGCCCACTGGCGCGGGAGCGCGGGGAACTCGTAGCCGTCGATGTCGCGATGTTCGACGGTCGCCTCGCGGCGGGCGAGGGCGGCGTCGATCATCGGCTGGAGGCGCCGCTGCTTGGCGGCGCGAGCCGCATCGTCACGGTCGGCGAACTCGGGCAGCACTTCGCGGCCGAACAGCTCGATCGACTCCATGATGTGCTCGTGCTCGTTGCGGCCCGCCTGCATCACGAAGATCACCTGGTCGACGCCCGCCTCCTCGTACCGGCGTAGGTACTCGACGGTCTGCTCGGGTGTCCCGATGCAGCCGCGAAGCCCGGTGGTGTCGCCGGCCGCGACCTTGGCGCCGAGGCGCTCCTCCTTCACGGCGCGGGCGACGGCCTCGGGGTCGTAGCCCTGCGCGCCGCGGCGCTGCTCGTACTCGGCCCAGACATTCGTGACCCCCGGCCGGTGGGTGCCGAACACGTAGAAGTGGCCGAGGCTGTAGCCGAAGAAGTTGGCGCCCTCGGCTCCACGCCGGATCGCCTCGTCCTCGTCGTGGTGCAGCATCATCGGCGACACACACGCCACCTGGGGGTTGACGGCGAGGCCGACGGGCACGCACTTCTCGTCGAGCGTCTGCTCGTACTCGTGCACCCACGTGCGCGCCTCTTCGGGATCGATGAACGCGAACGTCAGCGCGCCGATCCCCTTCTCGGCGGCGAGCCTGATCGTCTCGCGCCGGCTGCACGCCAGCCACAGCGGCGGGTGCGGTTTCTGGACCGGTTTGGGCACGACGTTGCGCGGCGGCATCTGCACGAACTCGCCGTCGACGCCGGTGAACGGGGTCTCGACCATGCAGCGGATGGTGGTCTCGAGACCCTCGAGCCAGGCGTCGCGCTTGCGCAACGGGTCGATCTTGAACCCGGCCAGCTCGGCCTCGCTCGACGACTCACCGCTTCCGAACTCGACCCGGCCGTTGGAGACGAGATCGAGCATCGACACCCGTTCGGCGGTTCGCGCCGGATGGTTGAACTGCGGCGCGGTGAGGATGATGCCGTGGCCGAGGCGGATCCGGGTGGTGCGCTGGCTGCAGGCGGCGAGGAACACTTCGGGCGCGGACGAGTGGCTGTACTCCTCGAGGAAGTGGTGCTCGACCTCCCACACGTACTGGATGCCGAGCCGGTCGGCGAGCTCGACCTGCTCGAGCGCGTCCTGGATGAGGGTCTGCTCGCTGGTGTCGTCCCACGGCCGGCCCATCTGGTGCTCGTAGAAGATGCCGAACTGCACCACCAGATGTAAACACCCTTGTATACATGTGTCAATGGCTGCGAGGCTTCCGGGAATGACGTCGACTGCAACGGCGACCGGCACCGCGGTGGGTGGCCCCGTCACGCGGCGGTTGCCACGGGCCGAACGGCGGGCGCAGTTGCTGACCGCGGCCGCGACCGCGTTCGTGC